>NZ_AEEA01000105.1 GCF_000297095.1 Treponema primitia ZAS-1
CTCCCCACACCCGATTATGCCGATAAGTCCGAAAAAAGGGATATTATTCCAAGATTCCCAGCAGTTCCACCTTGAATATCAAAGTTGAATGGGGGGGAATAAAATTCTGTACCCCCTGTTCGCCGTAGGCCAAGTCCGAAGGGATGAATAGGCGGTAGGTACTACCCACTTCCATCAGTTGGATACCCTCGGTCCAGCCGGGAATAACCTGATCCAGGGGGAATTCCGTGGGCTCGCCCCGGTCGTAGGAGCTGTCAAAGACCGTTCCGTCCATGAGGGTACCCTCATAGTTTACCGAAACCGTGTTGAAAGACTGAGGTTTGGGACCGGTTCCGGAACTGATAATCTCGTACTGGAGACCGCTGGAGGTGGTCGTAATCCCCGGTTTTTTGCCGTTTTCAGTTAAAAAATCAAGCCCTTTTTGCTTGTTTTCTTCCGCCACCTTGGTCATGGCATCCCTCATGGCGGTCTGGATCAGGGGAATCGCCTCTTCCAGGGTAATCCTGGTTTCCTTACCCTCCAGAGTATCCCGAAAGCCCTTGATCAGGGCGTCATAATCAAAGCTTAGCCCGGCCTGTTTGAAGTCCGATCCAAGGGCAACCCCAAAGGCATAACTGGTATCGGCATCCGCCGAATTTGCATTTGCATCGGAATTCCTATCGGATACTCCTTTGGCATTACAGGCAAATAATACATTGGTAGCAACGAGCAGAGAAAATACAACTTTCTTTAACATTTTTCATTCCATGCTTGAATAAGATTCCAGGATATACTTTCCCGGGGATAACTTAGCATAATGGAAACCCCCTAGCACTGCAAGGCGTCATATAGTAATTTTGGAGCTATGGATAAAAGTATGGTCGGCGGCGGATTATCGGTTAAACAAAAACTGGGCTTTGGCATATTCGATTTGGGGGGTAATATGTTTTTTACCCTCATGGGCTTCTGGACCCTGAATTTCCTGACCGATACGGTAGGACTCGCCGCAGCCCTGGCGGGGACTGCGGTGATGATGGGCAAGGCCTGGGATGCGGTTACGGACCCCGTGATGGGCTTTATCAGCGACCGCACCCTTTCCCGCTGGGGACGCCGCCGGCCATACCTGCTCTTCGGCGCCATCCCCATGCTGCTTGCCATGTGGTTCTTCTTCACCAAGCCCGGGTTTTCAGGCAGCCTTGCCCTAACCATCTGGGCTACCCTGGCGCTGATGCTCCTCAACACCGCCGCCACGGTGATCAATATCCCCTACTCTTCCCTAACGCCGGAATTAAGCGACGATTACCACGAGCGGACCAGCCTGAACGGCTACCGTTTCGGCTGCGCCATCTTCGGCACCATCCTGGGCGCCGCCGCAGTCCAGCCCCTGGTGGATATTTTCCCCACCAAGGCGCGGGGCTTTTCCATGATGGGGCTCATCCTGGGAACCGTGATGCTGATCACCACCCTGCTCACCTTTTGCGGGACCAAAGAAAAGGTGCACACCAAGGCAGATCTCCCCACCGGCAGCCTGCTTTCAACCTACCGGGCAGTTTTTTCGAACAAGCCCTTCGTACTGCTCCTCCTCACCTATGCTTTCCATATTATGGCCCTGACCTTCGTTCAAAGTATCCTGGTCTATTATACCCGGTACGTGTACAATTCGGCGGACCTTACCACCATAGCTATGCTGCTCCTCCTCCTGGTAGCAATGGTGTTTATCCCCATATCCGTACTGGTCTCTAAGCGGATCGGGAAAAAGCGGACCTACCAAATCTGTTTTGGGATCATCTCCAGCGCCTGTATTATCATCTTTTTCCTGGGCCACATCCTGGGGCCTCATTTTTTCCTAGGCATGATGGTATACGCCGGCATAGGGGTTGGATTCAGTTACGTTGCCCCCTACGCCATGGTCCCGGACACTATAGACTTCGCCGCCACAAGAGACGGAGAACGGAACGAGGGGGCCTATTACGGGATGTGGACCTTTGTTTCCAAGCTCGGCACCGCCCTATCGGTGTTTCTTTCCGGGATCATCCTCTCCCTGGGGGGCTACATCGCCGAGGCGGTTCAGGGCTCCGGAGCAATCATGGCAATACGGTTCCTCATCGGCCCCATACCGGCGATCATATTTATCGGCGCATTAGTGGTGATACAGTTCTACCCGCTGGACGAGAAGGCTTTCCGGGAAATAAAAACCCCCGGCCAAAACCGGGGGTAAAGTTCAAAAAACATTGGCAGGTTCAGCCTAAGCTGTTACGCCCACTTGATCAAACCGCTGCGGTAGGGATGCACCAGAGCTTCGTGCTTGGGCAGAATCCGTACCGTGTGGCCCTGCTGGCCCGTATCGGAACATTCGACCCGCACCTGATACACGTGGCTATTGCCTTCATTACCGATGGGCCTCATCTCTGAGCGCCGAGCATTCGTAATATCGTTGCTCTGGTTCGATACGGTACCGTGGTACAGCTCTACCAGAACTTCATCGGGCTGAAGGGCGCCCAGCTCAATGTGAGCGGTCACCGTAAGGGAATCCCCACGCTGCATCACCGGTTTCGAGTTGGACTCAATTTTGGAGATCTTCAGAGTTTCCCAAGCCTGGTGGAGCTTGTTGATATAAGCGGCCAGGGACTTACCTTCCGCATAATCATCTTTGCTCAAACGGCGGTAATTCTTCAGGGCTGGGAAATAGAACTTATTGGAATAATCCATAAGCATGCGGTGACTGGACATGGAATGACCAATCTCCTTCATACAGGTCTTCATCATCTTGATCCATTCCCGGGGCAGACCATCACGTCCACGCTGATAGAACATGGGGATAATTTCCCGTTCCAGGAGGTCGTAGAGGGCCTTGCTCTCCACTTCGTCCTGTAATTTCGTATCCTCGTATTCCTCACCGCGGCCAATGGCCCAACCCACTTCGGGGTTGTAGGCTTCATCCCACCATCCGTCCAGGATAGAACAATTCAGGACTCCGTTCATGGCGGCCTTCATACCGCTGGTACCCGATGCTTCCAGGGGTCGGCGGGGTGTATTGAGCCACACGTCGGCACCGGCGGTAAGATAATGGGACATGGTCATGTCGTAGTTTTCCAGGAAGATGATCCGGCTTTCCACATCGTGGTGTTCCGCAAAGTGAACGAGCTCCTTGATCAGCTCCTTCCCGGGCATATCCATGGGGTGGGCTTTTCCGGCAAAGATCAGCTGGATGGGCCTGTCGTTGTCCTTGAGGAGCCTGAGCAGCCGGTCCGGGTCACGGAGGAGCAGGTTACCCCGCTTATAGGTGGCAAACCGACGGGCAAAAGCCAAGGTAAGGACATAGGGAGAAAGGGCGTCCTCGGCCTTCTGGATACGGCGTTCCACCGCTCCGTTCCGCTTGAGGTTCTGCCGGATCCGGTCCCGGGCAAAGGCCACCAACCGTTCACGGCGCCTCTCATGGGTGCGCCACAGCTCTTCATCGGAGATACGGTCCATGCGGTCCCATATAGAAAGCTCCGTAGGTTCATCGTTAAAATGAGGCCCAAAGTAGCGGTCCAGAAGGTCCACCATATTGTTTGAAACCCAGGTCCGGGGGTGTACCCCGTTGGTAACATGATCAATGGGTACTTCACCCAGGGGTAGGTTGGGCCAGAGACCCTTCCACATCTGCCGGCTAACTTCACCGTGGAGCTTGGACACCCCGTTGGCATAGGCGGCAAACTTAAGGGCCAGGACGGTCATGCAGAAGGATTCGTGATCATCGTAGACCCGCTCACGGCCAAGGCCGAGGAAATCCTTCCAGGAAATACCCAGAATCTGGGTCCAGGACCGGAAATATTTTTCAATAAGCCCCACGTCAAACCGTTCATTACCCGCAGGTACCGGGGTATGGGTGGTGAAGATATTGGTAGGCCACACTACTTCGTGGGCTTCATCAAAGCTAAAGTGTTTTTCCTGCATGATTTCCCGGGCCCGTTCCAGACCAAGGAAGGCAGCATGGCCTTCGTTCATGTGGGTTGCGGCGGGGTTGATCCCCAAGGCCCGGAGCGCACGGATGCCCCCGATTCCCAGGAGAATCTCCTGCTGAATCCGGGTTTCCTTGTCCCCTCCGTAGAGACTGGAGGTGATATTCCGGAAATCCTGTGCGTTTTCTTCGATATTGGTATCCAGAAGATAGAGGAAACTACGGCCCACCTTGACTTCCCAGATTTGGGCTAGGGCAACACGACCGGCCATATCTACAGAAATTTTGATAGGATCACCGTTTTTATCGTTCTTCCGTTCCACCGGCATATTGTACCAGTCGTTTTCCGGATACGTTTCCTGCTGGAACCCATCGGCATTGAGGTACTGCTTAAAATAACCCTGCCGGTACAAAAGACCGATACCCACCAGGGGCAGCCCCATATCGGAAGAGGTCTTCATATGATCCCCGGAAAGCATACCCAAGCCGCCTGAATAGATGGGGAGGGACACGTCCATACCGTATTCCATAGAGAAATAGGCTACCACATCCTTTTTGGAACCCCGGTACCAGGTTTCGCCTTTTTTATATTTTAAAAACCGGCCATAAACCTCGTTGAGGGCGGCGAGATAGGAATCATCCTTAGCTACCTCCGCCAGACGTTCCTGGCTGACCATACCTAAGGTCCGAATTGGACTTTGCTGGGATTTGAGCCAAACATCATAATCCAGGCGGATAAAGAGCTGGACCGCGTCAAAATTCCAGGAAAGCCAGAGATTGCGGGCAATCTCTTCCAATGGTTTAAGGGAATTGGGAAGTTTCGGTTTAACCGTATAGGTAGCTATATTCATAACTATAGCTTATGCTTCAATGAAAAGCTTGTCAACGCTTAGGGAAATTTATTGTGATTTTAATGAAATTTATTACTTTTTTTCGATATTCGGGTACTTGAATCGGGATAAAGGGAAAGCAGATAATACGAAATTTATGGAAAAGAATGAAATTTTGGTGAGCTACGGGGAAAAAATCGATGATATGGCCTATGCTTTGGCGGAGGCGGCAGCCCTGGCGGATCTGATTGGCCCTCGGGAGCGGCGAAAGCTCTATGCCGCCCGGGACCCGGTGCTCTGCGACGCATGGCCCGCAACCCAGATGGGTTACCGGGTGGAAGAGATTCCCTACATAGGCCTGGCGGAAAAACTGGGGGTGGGCTGCGCCGACCCGGCAAAGGCGGTGATCCGGGAAATATCGCCGCCCCTTCCGGAGCGGATATCATCACGTTTTTACGCGGGGAACTTCGTTGTAAGTAACGCGGGGAACTTAGGGGATAGTCATGGAAAAGGAAGTATTAACCGGGCTTATCAATGAACTGGTAAACGACGCCCAGAGCAATTCGGTGGTCAAAGATGTTGCCCTGCGGCCGGATCTGGCGGGGATGCCCTTTTTTGCTGAGCCCCTGGTAGGTTTTGCCGCGGCGGATGATCCCTATTTTGGGGAACTGAAAAAGCCCGGTGTAATTGGAGAGCATTTTCTCCTGCCGCAGGACTGGCTGGGGAGCGCCAAAACGGTAGTATCGGTGTTTTTCCCCCATACGGAACAGGTAAAAAAAGCGAACCGTCAAAACATGGGATGGCCCGCCGACGAATGGCTCCATGCCAGAATCGAAGGCCAGGCCTTTTTAGAAGAACTGGGCCGGCATGTCATAGCGTTCCTGAAGGACCGGGGCTTCGACTGTATATCTCCGATGCTCGATCCACGGTTCTCTACACAAAGCCCCCTCACTACCGATAAGACCGAACAGAATTACTACACCAGTAACTGGTCCGAGCGCCATGTGGCCCATGTATGCGGCCTGGGGACCTTCGGCCTTTCCCGGGGGCTTATCACCCCCAAGGGCATCTCCGGCCGTTTTATCAGCCTCATTACCGGCGCGTATTTCGAGCCCACCCCCCGGCCCTACTCCGGAACGAACGACTACTGTACCCGCTGCGGCGCCTGCGCCCGGCATTGCCCGGTCAAAGCCATCTCCCTGGAGGAAGGGAAGAATCACCCCCCCTGTTCAGCATTCCTGAACCGTACCAGGGAAAAACACCGGCCCCGCTATGGCTGCGGGAAGTGCCAGACCGCCGTGCCCTGCGAGAACGGGATACCAACCCAGGTACGGAGCTGAGGGGGCCAATCCTAATAACTACCGTTTCCTGCTACGTTTCTCTCCATAAATTGACGGAACGCCTGCTCATATAAAAACACTATTTTTTGCGAAATTTATCCTCCAGCTAAAGTATTTTTCATCACAGCTTCCTCTTATACACAGCGGGCCGTATAGCTGCGCCTAAAACCTGGGCTTAAGCCTATAAAGAAACTATCATGAAACTATCCTACCTAGCCCCCTTTCTGTGGGGCGAGCTGCGTCGTAAGGCACGGGAAAACGCTAAACAGGGCGTCCCCCTGGACATCCTCGTCGACTTTGGCTTTAAAAGCCTATTCACCGCCAACAACGAGGACTCCCGGGAAGCCCTGAGGCATCTACTCTCCGCCTGCATAGGCCGCCCCGTCACCGTTCTGTCTATACAGAACAATGAGCTACTTCCGGAGTTCCTTACCGGCAAGACCGTCCGCCTGGACATCCACATCCGCTTTAATAATGGCGAGCTAGCGGATCTTGAAATGCAGGTTCAACGGACTGATGATAACATTAAGGTCAGGTCAGTCTTTTTAGCTGCCCGCATGCTCTCCGGCCAGGCCAAGCGGGGGAAGAGTTACAAACAGATACGACGGGTGTATCAGATATTTTTTCTCGATTTTATCCTTTTTTCCGAGAGCGACAAGGTCCCCCGGCGCTACTTCATGCAGGAAGAGGAAGAGCATGACCAATTGAGCGATGTGGTATCGTCAATTTTTTATGAGCTGCCCAAACTGAAGAAGGTAGCCCGGGAATGCTTAAGCGGTAAAAGAGATGTATCCGTATTGTCTGCGGACCAAAAGTGGGGTATATTTTTTAAGTACAGGAACGTCAAAAAGATGGCAGCCCTGATAGGAGAACTTTGCCAAAAGGAAGAAGGAATCATGAAGGCGGATCGTGCATTAAAAAAGATAAGCCATGATGAGGAACACTGGGCACGGAGCTTGTTCCGGGAGAAGATGGCCATGGACTACAGGTCCGGCATAAGCAACGCCTACGATAAGGGCTTGGAAGATGGGGCCGAGAAAGCCCGGCTGGCGCTGGAAGAAAAGGACCGAATACTTGGGGAAAAGGACCGGGCGATAGCGGAACTTAACCGCAAGCTGCTGGAAGCCGGTAAGGATACGTATTAGTTGCGGTCCTGATCCACGCTGCTAAGCCTATACCAAGGTCCGGGCGATCCGCACAATATCTGCGAAGACCCCGCCCGCGGTAACCTGGGCGCCGGCGCCGGGGCCTTTTATCACCATGGGCAGCTTGGAGTAACGGTCGGTGGTGATAACCACGATGTTGTCCGAATCCACCAGAGACAGGAAGGGGCTTCCGGGCTTTTCGGCGCGCAGGGAGATTCGGGCGGAACCTTCCTCAATGACCGCCACATAGCGCAGGACCGCGCCATCCGCCGCCGCAGCTTTCCTGCGTTTCTCAAAATCTTCGTCTGCCTTTTCCAGCTCCGCAAAGAAGGCGTCCACCCCGTTGGCTTTAAAGCAGGACGGGGGGAGCAGGGGTTCTATGTCCACGGCGCTGAATTCCAGGGACATCCCGCATTCCCGGGCCAGGATCAGGGCCTTACGGGCGGCGTCCATGGCATTAAGATCGTCCCGGGGATCCGGCTCGGTGTAACCCTTGGCTTTGGCTTCCCTGACCAGGGCGGAAAAACTTTTACTGCCGTCATAATTATTAAAGATAAAACTCAGGGTGCCCGAAAGAACCGCCTCAATACGCCGGACCTTGTCCCCGGACAGGGCCAGATCCCGGAGGGTTGATATCACCGGGAGGCCTGCACAGACCGTGGTTTCGTAGAGATAGGGAATACCCCGATTCTTGGAATAGCCCCTAAGGGTTTTGTAGTACTCGAAGGATCCGGAATTGGCCCGTTTATTGGGGGTGACGATGGGTATGTTAGATTTCAGTATTTCTGCGTACAGGGCGGAGACCTGATCGCTGGCGGTACAGTCACAGAAGGCCGTGTTGGGCATGTTGAAGGATTTCATCCTGCGGATAAATTCTCCCAGATCAAGGGGGAATATTTCTGTACCCGCCGAGGCATTCGATTGATCCCCGCTGGTCAGAACGGCCTTGATCTTTTTGGGAGCCAGCCCCCTGGGATTAAAGATCATCCGCTTGGAATTGGCTATCCCCACCACCTTGATCCGTATCTTGTATTCATCCGCCAGGATCTCGTGGTGGCCGACAATCTGTTCCAGCAGGGTGCCGCCGATAAGACCTATACCCAGGAGGAAAAGGTTCACCGAGCGAACCTCCGCCAGAAAGAAGGCTTCGTGGACTGCGCTGAGGGCTTTGATTACATCCTTGCTGTGGATAACCGCAGAGATGTTAATTTCCGAGGAACCCTGGGCAATGGCAATTACGTTGACCCCGCTCCGGCCCAGGGCGTGGAAGACCTTGCCGGAGATCCCCGGGGTATGCTCCATGTTGGAACCCACCACGGCGATGATCGCCAGGTCATTCTCCACCACCGGATCCTCAATGGCGGCGTCGGCTATTTCCCGGACAAACTCTTCCCGAATCGCCTGGGCTGCGGCCTGTCCGTCCTGGGGCGCCACGGCGAAACAGATGGAGTATTCGCTGGAGGCCTGGCTAATAAGGATAACGCTGATCCTTTTGCGGGCCAGGGCGCCGAAAAGCCGGGAGGAAAAACCGGCGACCCCTACCATACCGGACCCCTGGACCCGTACCAGGGTGATGTTCCCCATGGAGCTGATCCCCCGGATAGGGTAATCCCCGGGATCCGCCTTGTCGCTGATCAGGGTACCGCCGCCTTCGGGGTTGAAGGTATTCCGTATCCAAATGGGGATACCCTTTTCCAGGGCCGGGCGTACCGTGGGTGGGTGGAGGACCTTGGCGCCGAAGTGGGAAAGCTCCATGGCTTCGTTATATGAAAGGGAACTGATCCTAAAGGCGCTTTTTACGAGCTTGGGATCCGCGGTAAGTATGCCGTCCACGTCGGTCCAGATTTCCACGGTCTTTGCCCCGATGGCGGCGCCGAAAATAGCGGCGCTCAGGTCCGAACCGCCCCGGCCCAGGGTAGTGGTGTATCCTTCGGCGGTGGAACCGATAAAGCCCGTGGCTATTTGAAGAACGGTATTTTTCCTCAAGTATGAACGAATCCGGCTATAGGTTTCTTCGGACCGGTACTGGGCGGCGCCGTAATTATCGTCGGTCAGGATAAGGGGGCGGGTATCCAGGTATTCCGAAGGAATGCCCCCGGCAGTACAGATCCGGGCGATGAGCGTCGCGGAAAGCCTTTCCCCAAAGCTCATCACATAGTCGAGGATCCGGGGCGAAAGTTCCCGGAGTATACCTATCCCGTCCAGGGTACGGTTCAATTCAACAAACACTGCTTTTATGGCGGCATCGGCGTCCTGTCGGTTTTCTCCTGCAAGGAAAGCCCGGCTTATTTTGCGGTGCCGGTCCTCCATCGCTTTTACCGCTGCAACATAGGCGCTTTCTCCGGCAGCGGCCTGTCTAGCCACCCCAATAAGAGAATCGGTCATCCCCGATAGGGCGGACACCACGACCACCCGGACCTTGCGGGCATGTTCCGGGTCTCCAAGAATGGTTATCAGTTTCCCAATCGCCTCAGGAGACCCTACGGAGGTGCCTCCAAATTTCAGTACCAACATCATAGCCCCCAGTCTGAAATTAATACGCTTTTTCCAGGTATTTATCAACCGGTTTGCCTAAAAATCATTATAATGCACATAACATAATACACATAGCTGGACTTTTTTTTGTTCTATAAGTATCATGTATAAAAATCAGGGTAACTCGGGAGTACCTCGGCATGGTATTTGTTTTTGGCATTGTTATAATTGCATCCTTTGTGATCTCAGTCATCATTGTTGCTCAAGTTCTCGTTCTGTCCCATAAAAAATCCTGGTACGATCCTATCGATGAACGTAAAATCCATACCGGCGCCATCCCCCGTCTGGGGGGCATAGGTTTTGCCTCAGCTTTTATCTGCATGTGTATCGGTATAGGTTTTATCATCCCCCTGCTTCCGGTAGAGCTCATTCCCGGCATTGTGTTTCATCTTCCCTTCCTGTTCCCCCTTATTGCGATGATCCTGGTCTTTATTTCCGGGGTTTTTGATGATTTTAGGCCCATGGCGCCTCGGTTCAAGCTTCTTATCCAGATTATAGCGGCTTTTCTGGTTGTCATGTCCGGCTATACCTTCCAAAGTATCACTTTTATCAATCAAGGAATCCTGGGAAACCTGAACTGGCTGCGCTATCCCGTTACTTTTCTCTGGATTGTTGGGCTTACCAATGCGGTAAACCTGATTGACGGGGTGGACGGCCTTGCAGGTGGTATTTCGGCCCTGGCATCCCTCTTTTTCGCCCTTATTTTTTCGCGTATTGCCAATAACAGCGCCATGATTCTTATATGCCTCTGCCTTAGCGCTGCTCTGGTGGGGTTTCTTGTCTTCAATATGCCCTTCCCCAGGGCGAAAATATTTATGGGTGACGGGGGCAGCCAGTTTTTAGGATTTATCCTGGCCTTGCTGCCTTTGCTAAATGCCGGGGGAGCGCCCTCCGGATTTCCCCTCCTCTACGCTGCCGCCCTGCTCGGTATCCCGATTTTTGATACCTTTGCCGCAATCTGGCGGCGGATACGGGACAGGCGGCGGATCGACACCCCCGACCGGCTGCATATTCATCATAAGCTCATGAACCTGGGTTTCAATGCACGGGGGGTGGACGCCATTCTATACGGGTTGCAGATACTCCTGGGGATCCTGGTATTCGAGTCTATTCGGTATAAGGGCGCCCTTTCCCTGATTCTCCTGGGAGCGGCCTATGTGGCTACCTCGGCCTTCTTTATTACCATTCATTTCGTGAACCGGCATGTGATACGGAAGCGAAAAGACCCCGCCGCTTAATATGGACCGGCATTACTTCGATTGGGCTGCCACGGCCCTTCCTTCGGAAGCTGGTTTCGTCACTACCCCCTTCGGCAACCCCTCTTCACAGCACCTTGAAGGCCGTACAGCCCGTTTAGCCCTGGAAAACGCCCGGTCCCGGTGCGCGAAGATTCTGGGTGTTCAGCCTAAGGAACTGTATTTTACTTCCGGGGGTACCGAATCCAACGCCATACCTCTCCATTCCCTGCTCCTTCGGAAAAACGCAGCCCTCTTGATTTCTGCGGTGGAACATCCCTCGGTGGGGGAAAACGCCCTGATCCTGGAACGGCTGGGAATAAGCCTGGGTTGTATCGGGGTAGAAAAGGACGGCAGGGTCAGCGAAAAAACCCTGGAAACGGCCCTGGCTAGGCTGCCGGGAACACGCTTTGCGGCAATCATGGGGGTAAACAACGAAACCGGTGCGGTGATGGACATACCGGCCTTGGTGAAGGTAATTAGGAACCGCAAAGGGCCGCCTGTCCATATCCACAGCGACCTGGTCCAGGCCCTGGGAAAGGTTCCCCTGGATATCTCCCGCTGGGACCTGGATTCCGCTTCCTTCAGCGCCCATAAAATTGGTGGGCCCCGTGGCATAGGCCTGCTCTGGCTCCGTCGGACCGCGCAGTCCCTGGAAGTTCTCGGTGTTGGGGGCGGCCAGGAGGGGGGCATCAGGCCGGGTACGGAAAATACCGCCGCCGCCTGCGCCATTGCGGACTGCATGGAGCGTCTTGCGGAGCCCCGGACGGTTCAGGCGGGCTATGCCGCGGCAAGCGAACGGTGGGCGGCGTTGATCCGCGCCCTGCGAGGCCTGGACCGCTGTACCCTGATCCCCGAAGATCGCCGGGACGAGGATGATCGCTTTTCTCCCTGGATACTCCAGGCGGGTTTTCGGGGCATCCCCGGGGAGGTTATGGCCCGGGCTCTGGATGACGCGGGCTTTGCGGTTTCCACGGGCTCCGCCTGTTCTTCCCGGGAGCAAAGACGGCCGGTCCTGGAAGCCATGGGGATAAAGGGGGATCAAAGCCTTGAGGGAATACGCATTTCTCAGGGCTGGTCATCTTCTATGGACGATATCGAAAAACTCATAGCCGCTATCGGGAAAATCCTGGAGGTCCTCTAATGGAAGGTTCAAAGGATAAGACCGTGTATCTCTTAAAGCTGGGGGAACTCACCCTTAAGGGGGGAAACCGGGCTGATTTTGAACAGATCCTCAAGCGGAACCTTCGGGATCTGCTCCGGGGAAGCAGAGCGCCACTTGCAACGAAGTTTCCCGCGCAGATAGAAACTACCCATGGCCGTTACTATGTACGGTGTCCCAGTGAGGGGGAATCCCAGGTTGAGGATGCCTTGAATCATCTCATGGGTATAAGCGGCTGGGCAAAAACCAGGATCGCCGAAAAAACGATAGAAGCGGTATGCGCCGCCTGTGTAAGCGAAGCGAAAACCCTTTTTGAAGGGGGACTACGCAGCTTTAAAATCAATGCCCGCCGTACCGATAAGAGCTTCCCCCTGGACTCCTACAACATAGCCTGCAAAGCCGGGGACGCCGTAACCGAAGCTTTACCGGAACTACAGGTTGATGTCCGCCATCCCCAGGGTACTATTGCGGTGGAAATCCGGGAAAGAGCCTATATTTATGGTTTTGGCCGTAAGGGCGGCGGAGGTCTCCCGGTGGGAACCGCCGGACGGGGTATGCTCCTCCTTTCAGGCGGCATCGATTCCCCGGTTGCGGGCTATATGATGGCCTCCCGGGGCATGAAGATCGACGCAGTCTACTTCCACGCCTATCCCTACACCTCCGAGGAAGCCCGGCAAAAGGCGATACGTCTGGCGGAAATTGTGGGCCGCTTTTCCCTGGGCATACGGCTCTATACCGTGGGCTATACGGAGCTCCAGATGCGAATAAAGGAGGGGGCCCCGGCCGCCTGGGCCACGATACTCCTCCGCATGGCCATGATGGAAGGCGCAGAAAGAATCGCTAAACTCCGGCGCAGCAAATGTCTCATCACCGGGGAAAGCCTTTCCCAAGTGGCCAGCCAAACCGTGGAAAACATCACCTGCACCCAAAGCCGCCTGGGGATACCGGTGCTCCGTCCCCTTATCGGTATGCACAAGGATGCTATCATCCGGAAGGCCGAAGAAATCGGCACCTACGAAACCTCGATACTGCCCTATCAGGATTGCTGCGTGCTCTTCAGCCCGCCCCACCCTATCCTGCGGGGAGATCCGGCGGAGGCGAACCGGCTCTACGATTCACTACAGTTAGAGGAGCTGATCGAGAAAGCGGTCAAAGAAAGTGTGGTGGAACGGTGCGGGTTTCCGGGTACGGCGCCAAGCCCTATTCTATCGGCGGGAAATAGCCCGTAGCATCCCTGCCGGAGCGTTCCATGAGGTAGACTTCGGCTTCCACCGGAAGATAGGCCCGGCCAAAGTCGGTGGGGAGGCCGGTACGGTAGCTGAGGATATAGGATCCCACAGCTTTGGTGTTGAGGTCCTTTAGAACCGGGGTGATGCCTTCGCTCCGGTAGAGGGACAGTACCTGCCCACCGGTCTGTTCACAAAGGTAGCGTATTTCTTCGGCGGCGGGATTCCCGCCCAGCATTACGCCGTAAAAGATGATGCCGTTATTGGCCAGGTATGCCGCCAGTTCGGAGAGGCCGTACTGCTCAAAGGCCAGTTCACCCAGATTCCCGGAACTGATAAAAACCACCGCCCGCTTTTTAGCGCCGTTTAAAAGATCCGTGGCGGCCAGCCGGAGCCCCATATCAAAACGCCAGCGGAGGGAGTAGGAGGATGAACTTCCCCGGGCTGCGGTAGTAAGGGCGCTCAGGGATGGGGCGGTACCTTCGATCCGTTCACGCAGGGGCTGTTCCCCCGCGGAGATGAGGGAGACAATCCGGGAACCCGCAGCCTGGATATCCCGGATAGCAACGTTCAGATCCGGCTGCATGGAAAGAGCGGTTGGGGAACGATCCAATAGAATACTTATATCCGAAGTTTCGGAACGGAAGGCGGCGGTGAGGAAATTTTGCTCCCCCGCAGCCCGGCCTTCCTCGGTAAGCAGGAAATTCCGGGCGTCCAGCCCAACAATGGGCCGCCGCCGCCGGTCTTGAACCTGGACTTCCACGGTGATCCGGGGAAAGTTATCCGAAATTACCCGTTCTATCTGGACAAAGAGCCCCGCGGCCATATCGTCCAAGGGGGTCATCACCGAGACCTCATCACCTTCAAAATTCGCCGCCAGAATATTGCCATTTCCGTCCGCCCGGGCCCCGGCGATACGTACCCGTGGATTCCCCAGAAGGCCCAGCTCGCGGATCAGCGCGGAATTCGGATCGATAATCAGGAGACGGTTGGCATCGGCCGCCAGGATCCGGCCATCGTCCAAGAGGGTAAGGCTTTCCGGGCCATGGAGTCCCTCGGATATGAGTATCCCCAGGTAGTCCCCGTCCGAATCGAATATGTAGATCCGCCGGGCCAGACTGTCCGCGGCATAAATCCTGCCCTCCCGGGCGACTATGCCCGTGGGGGAAAGCAGACCGGCGAAGCCCTCGGAACGGCCCCCGAAGGAAAGCACGAAGGCTCCGTCGGGGTCGAATTTGGAGATCCGCTTGTTGCCGTAATCCACCACATAGAGGTAGCCCGCATCATCAATGGTAAGGTTCTGGGGACCGATAAACATCCCCTCCCCCCGGCCTTTGGAACCGATATAGCCCTGCCATTCTCCCTGGCTGCTGAGTATGCTTACCCGGCCGCCGCGGAATTCCGACAGGTAGAGTCTGCCATCCGAACCCCGGACCATGTCGTAGGGCCGGTCGAACCCGTTCAGGGGCCCCCGTTGGCGCTGACGGACTATGCCGTTCACGTCTATGCGTACAATCTCGTTGCTGCCGTAGGCCACCACCCAGACCGAACCGTCATCCAGGGGCAGTACCGTGGTTGGCTGCCGGTATATCCGGACATCCCCGGATATACCGGGATAGGTTCCGGCCTCCACATAGCGTATCTCATCATCAAGGGAGGAAAAGAGGCTGCGGCGGTTCCGCACCGTTTCGATGCGGCTGGATAAGACCAGGGTTTCCCGGCTGGAAGGACCGTAGGAATCCACCGCAGAACGCCACTGGCGCAGGGCGGTATCCTCCATGCCCGAACGGTAGTAGGCCCGGCCCAGCCAATCCAGGATCAACGCTTCCCCGGGTCTGAAGGAAAGGGATCGCTCAAAGGAAAGGATGGCCTCGTTAAAGGCGCTCCGGTTATAGGCCTGAACCCCCAGACGGAATTCCTCCCGGGCAGCCAGGGCATCCCGGTCGAACCCGCCTATGCCGCTCTCCTGGGCAAAGGCAATACCACCTAAGCCCAAAACCAGGGCGATAAGCAAGGAATACGCCGGTCTCACGAGCCATCCCCAACAACCAGGCGCAGATGAGCCCGGATCACCGAATTATGGGACGACAGATCATAGGCCCGGCGGAGCCAAACCCGGGATTCCTGGGTATTTCCGCCCTTATAATAGGCCCAGCCCAGGGAATCCAGGTAAGCCGCATTTTGAGGCGCCCTATCCACCGCTTTCCGGCATAAGCGCAGACCCCGGGATATATCCATATTGGTATCCGCTAAAATATAGCCCAGACCGTTCATGGCGGTGGCGTTATTTTCATCCAGTTCAATGGCCTTTTCGTAGTACTCCACCGCTTGTTTATACTGCTTCTGTGTCCAGGCGGCATAGCCCAGGGTGGTGTAGATCTGCACCGACTCAAACCCGCTCTTACTAAGCCGGTTCAGCTCAAATTCCGCCAGCTTGGCCCGCTTGGTTATTACATACACATAAGCCAGGGTCAACCGGCACTGGTAGACCCGCAGGGGTTCTTCACTATTGGTTACCACCTGCTCCAGATAGAGCAGGGCATCGTCAAACCGTTCCAGTTTCATATAACAAAGCCCTAAATAGTAGGACAGTTCCGTATTTTCTTCGACACTGCATTGCCCCGTATCGATTCTGAGCAGTTCCTGCAGGGCCGCCTCCCAGCGTTTTAAACCGAAAAGCCGTATCCCCTCTTTTAATCTTTCCTCAGAAACCCGGTTTTCCACCATATTAAGAAACCTCTATAACCCGGGCGGCTACCGCAGGACGGATATCATACGTCAAAGGATGAAACCCGAAGATCCGTTCGTAATCCTCAAGACGACGCCGGTATTCACCGATTGCGTTATCGTTGATAATCGTATAGGTACAGCCCCCAAAGCCCTGACCGGTCATACGGGAACCCAGAACCCCTTCAATCTCCTGGGCCCGCTTTACCAGCCAATCTATCTCGGGGCAGGAAACTTCGTACAGATCCCGCAGACTTTCATGGGAATGGAGAAGTACCTTGGAAAGAAGCGGAAAATCCTGGCGTTTCAAAGCATCTTCCGCGTCATAGACCCGCTGTATCTCCTGAACGATGTGCATGGACCGCCGCCGTATCTCCTCGGGCAGATCCCCCATGGATTCCACCAAATCCGGAGCGGCATAATCCCGTAAGTTAGACCCGGGCTTTTTCTGGGCAAGGAGTTCCAGCCCCCGTTTGATATCCTGCCGGCGCTGTTTCAGCTCATCTTCCACCCCAAGCCGGGGTACCCGGGAATCCATGACAACGATTTTATACTTTGAAAGGGGGGATTTGATTCGCCGAACCTCCATGGAAAGTTCATCCACCAGGAGAAAGTTATCCTTTCTGGCGTTAAAAGCGATAAGATAATCCACTGGGCTGGCATTTTTTCCAAAAAACAAGGCTTCTGCGCTAAGTAAGCGGTTAAGTAGTTCCTTATCGCTGATATTGGCCTGAAAAAAGCCCTTTAAGGCCACCGCAGACGCTACTTCAATAGCCGAAGAGGAGGCTAAACCCACCTGCTGAGGAATATTTCCCATCAAAGTAAAGTTGAGTCCCTTTACGGGGTAGCCCAATTCGGCAAAAACCTGGATAGCCACCTTGATATAATTGGCCCACCGGTCTTCCCGCTTGTATTTGAGGTTTACCAGGGTGGTCCGTTTCCGTTCCCCCAGATCCGCCGCGAAAAAACGAAGGGAATTATCCTTCCGCATGCTCACTGCAACTCTGATATACCGGTCAATAGCGGCGGACAGGAATAATCCGGCCTTTGGCTCCCCATGCTCGCCCAGAAAATGAATGCGGCCGGGCGCTTCGGCAACCACAACAGGTTCAGCTCCTCCACCGAGGCTGCCAGACCGAACTTCCCCTCCGGATCGGTCGGCATCAATCTCGTATTCTGTACGGTGGATCTGACCGATGTCCATCATATGCAAAAACCCCTCTCTAGCCTTATACTACAGGAAATTTCAGGATTGTTCAATAAAAATTACGAATAAAAATTGTGTATAATATGAAAAATTAGGCCTTAACCCGGAATTTCAGCCGCTGTATGGGAGAAGGTCCGAACCGGAGTACCGCTTCCCGGTGGGCTTTTGTGGGGTAGCCCTTGTGCTTTTCATACCCATATTGGGGGTAAAGCTTGGCGTAGCGGTCCATTTCCCGGTCTCGGGCGGTTTTGGCGAGGATGGAGGCAGCCATGACCTCGGGGATTTGGCCGTCGGCCTTGACCAGGGCTTTGCAGGGGATAGGGATATCCGGGACATAGAGACCGTCAACAATGGCTTCCAGGGAGGCGGCGTCCAAGCCGGGATAAGCGGCAAGCATGGCCTCAAAGGCCCGCTTCATGGCCAAGAGGCTGGCTTGGAGTATGTTGATTTCGTCGATTTCCTCGTGGCTGGCCCAGCCTATGCCCCAGGCCAGGGCGCCTTCCATAATAAGCGGCCGGCTGGTTTCCCGTTGTTTTTCGCTGAGTTTTTTAGAATCCCCCAGGATACTCCGGTTAAAATCCCCGGGAAGAACCACCGCGGCAGCGCAGACCGGGCCGGCAAGGGGTCCCCTGCCCGCTTCATCCAGGCCGCAGATCAAGGGTTGGCCTGTCCGGCTTTGCCCTTCAGCGCCGCCAGAATTGGCCGCAGTTCGGGGTCGTGGGCATAATAATGCTGTTCCAACTCCTCATGGCTCAGGCCGACTAACTCGTGGCTCATATAGTGGATCCACAGATCTTCATCATTAATAGAAAGCTCGTGCTTGCGGCACCAGTAATCGGGCTGGATGGGGTGTTGGTCCGGCTTGTCATAAAAATACTTGTAATCGTGAACCGCAACCTTGATATCATCCCGGGGTATACCCTTTTCCAGGATGATCCCGGTCAGGTGATTGATGGTTCTGCCGGAATCAAAAATATCATCCACCAGCAGCACCCGGTCCCCTATGCGCAGATGTTCCGGCGCGTAGGTCCAGCCCTCAACCTTCACCTGATCCGCCTCCCCAATGCCGGTATAGGACCGGGCAACCACGGCGGCATAGTAAACCGGCCGGTCATTTCTGCGGACTATCTTGAAGTATTCGCTTATCACATTCCCCAGGTAGGCGCCCCCCCGGAGGGATACATAGATCACATCGGGGATGAACCCGTCATGGTAGATCCGGTGGGCCAGTTTCAGCGCATTGTTCCGTACCACATCGTAGGAAAGAAATTCCTTTTTCATGCCGTAATTCTACCATAATTGCCCGGAGGTATCTACAGTTTCTCAAACTCCCAGCTAATTCCCCTATCCGATACGTGAACACGGCAGTAGGTACTATTCTCCCTAAAATCTTCAATGGTGATATATTCGACCCCACCGGCTTTCCGGATAATCCGCTGATGCACATGGCCCATAAACATAGCGTCCGCGCGGTCCCTTAGGATAGACAGGATCCTGGCCCGCTCCCGGGTGTCGGCGATCTGCTGAATGTCCACCGGGGTTTCCACAAACAAATTGGTGTGGGTAAAAACAAACACATGGCTTTTCGCAGACCGAAGCTCGTCCCGGAGCCAGTCCAGTTGGGCGGAACCAAAGGAGGCGTTAGCGGAATCCAGCACAAACAGACTGGTAGTATCGTGATCGATCCGGTACCTGGTTGAACCGATAAAATCCCTCCATATCGGCCAATTGTTAAAATATATATCGTGGTTCCCGACCACCGGGTAACAGGGGATGCCCAGGGTACGGGCTATTTCAATAAATTTCTCAATATCCCGCCGTCTCCCGTTCTGGGTAATATCCCCGGTGATAACCACAAATTTATCATCCGGCTTGATAGCGTCCTTCAGTCCTTCAAGCCCATGGGCATTGCCGTCTTCTATATGGGTATCGCTCAATACGATAAACGAATACTCACCGCCCAGGGAATGATTTCTGTCACTATCGGTAAGAAACGTAAAAACATTGCTGCTCTCAAGCCGGACATCCAATTCACCGGAGGCGATAAGGCCAACGAGGTCCACATTACAGGCCAGGGGCAGGAACAGGAGGGGAACGAGTGCAGCCAGAAGCAATATCCTGCTCCGAAGAGATTTTATTACCATGTGAATACGAGCCCCGCTTTATAGGCAATACCGTAAAACCGGGAGGACAGGCCGGCGCTTCCGGTTTGGTGCAGCTCCAGAGCGTTTGTCAGGGAAAGCGATTTGGTAATACCCACCCGGCTATTCAGGCTAAGGTAATAGACACCGAAATTTCCGGCCGCATAATCATTGAAATTGGCGCACCGTAAGCCAATTCTGAATTTTTCACTGTTGTAAAAATTGACATACCCCTCAAAGGCCAGGATCGACTCAAAAATAACCGGATCGTCAAAAAAAGAAGAAAAGCGGAGATTAGGTCCCAGGGTAAAGCCCGCATACTTACCTTTAAATCCGATCAGGGGAAGCACCGTATGACTGTTGGCCTCATACTCCGGCAGGGTATTGAACATATAGGAAAGGTACATATACAGCGGTACCCTGCGGATCAATCTTGCCTCAAGCCCCGCTGAGGCGTCCAGCTCATAGGCGGCGCTTGCGGTCCACAGGGAAAGCCCGCCCTGAACGGTATAGAGTTCATTAAATTCAAGAGAACCGGAGGCGGAAAGGGTTAAACACGAAGAATAGCTCCGGTTATATTCCGGCATAAGTTCAATGCCGGCCTCTTTATGGGAGATAGAAAAATCAAAACCGTACACGGGGGATGCGAAAAATAGTAAAACTACCAGCCCTGATATTCCTATAAAGCTGCGGCGCAACTTGCAGCGAAGCTCTCCGCGCATGACAATATTCATATACGAAATTTATTCCCGCTTAACCGGTCTGAAAAACCCGAAGAGGCTGCCACAGAAACCCCCGGCTATATGGGCAAATTCAGAAACATTGTTTGCGCTAAAGGAATTGAAAATTTCCCGGCCCAGATACAGGGCAAGGACCAGGATAAAGGTCAGGGGAATTTCCCCTTCCGTAAAGTTGGTGAACGATGCCAGGAGTATCATCATAAAAACTACACCGGAGGCGCCCAGGAGGGCGGTACGGAAGAGGAGTATGTTCAGCGCCCCCGTAACCAGGGCGGTGACGGCGATCATCAGGAGCAGGGAAAGGGAACCGTAGGAGGTTTCCAGCATGGGACCGATGAGCAGTATAAATGCGAAATTGGAAAGCAGGTGGTTCCAGGAAGCATGACCGATAACATGGGTAAAGAGGTTAATCCAGTTCCGGATCCGCGAAGGGTCAAAGCCTCCCTTGCCGGGCACGGTAAACCAGGCCTGGGTCAGGGAATGGAAAAAAAGCTGGGACAGGAGCAGCACAACGGCGCTGAGAAACGCGTAGGTTAATACCGTGGGGGAATTGTATTTTATCTTCATGTAACCTCAATTTGAACAGGACAGTGATCCGAGCCCTGTACATCGGGCCGTATAATTGAGCTTGCAATCCTGGGCATAAAGGCCCGGTCCACGCAGTGATAGTCGATACGCCACCCCACATTCCGCTCACGGGCGCTCATACGGTAGGACCACCAGCTGTAATGGCCGGTCTCACCGGGGTGTTTGTCCCGGAAGGTATCCGCATAGCCTGCGGAAGTGAAGGTATCCATCCAGGCCCGCTCCTCCGGAAGATACCCGGCGTTCCCCTCATTCTCCTTGGGCCGGGCCAGATCGATGGGGGTATGGGCGATATTGTAATCCCCGCAGAGCACCAGATGGCGCCCGGCTGCGACCAGCTTATTACAACATTCCAGTATGGCGGCGCAGAAGCCCAGCTTATAGTCCAGCCGCGCGCCGGCGTCCTGGGAATTGGGGAAATAGGCGCTGATCAGAACAAAGTCCTTAAAATCCGCCTGCAGCACCCTCCCCTCGTCGTCGAATTCCGGAACTCCCAGGGGCTTCACATCCAGGGGCTCGGTTTTACTATAAATAGCCGTCCCGGAATAGCCCTTTTTCCGGGCGCTGGCCCAGTAGGAAAAGTAGGGCTTCCCACCCTTATCCGCCGGGCCCTTCAGCTCCGGGGAAAGCTGGTCAGGATGGGCCTTGGTTTCCTGGAGGCAGAGCAGATCCGGCGATTCCTGCCGGACCCAGTCGATAAAGCCCCGCTTTTCCACCGCCCGTATTCCGTTAACGTTCCACGACAGAATTTTCATTACCACTATAATAGCTGAAATATACCCATAATGTGAAGACCGCCGGTGAGAGGAGGGCCCGGCCAGTGTCCTGCCGCCCGCTCATCAGTTTGCCGAATATGAGCGTACCCTTCCCGGACAATATGCCTCCAACTATTTTCCGGCCGGGGTTTGATGCCCTTTGGCCAAATATGCTATGCTGGGTTAGTGAGAACATCAGATACCCTGCCGGAGAAGTGGTACGACCATCAGCTTTCTTCACAGGAACTTAAACAATTCATAGCTGAAGAACGGAATGGAAAGGAAAACAAAAGTGTGTGGATCGGCATAGTAGAGCCGGAAGCCGCCGAACGGATAAAAACAGTTTGCGGAGATGAGGTATCAAAAATTATGCTGGAAAGCGGAGCCGTTCGGCACTCCTATAATAAAGCGCACCACAATCTCGCGGACACCGACCTTGAATATGCCGTTACGGTTATAAATAGCCCTTCAACAATCATAGCGTTATCCAACCAAAAACATCGTGATAGCGAAGTACTCTCTTTTAAGGGAAATATCAACGGCGAAATATATTTTTTAGAAGCCGTGCGCCCCAAGCATCAAGGCTGGCTCTCTCTCGTAACGTGCTACAGGCCAAAAAAGGCGGGACAGGGCTCCAATGCTGCGAAAACCGCCCCCCGGAGCTAACGTCCAAAACGTGCCGTCCCCTACCTATGTCTAAATATAGTCTAAACTGGTTTTCCAGTCAACGGTTAGCGGCGCCCTGCTTACTTGACCGACATTAAGTTTTATAGTAATTTTAGTCATTATTATAGAATATTTAAACCTAAATTGGTTTTTATTCCTGGGATGGGATGCGGAAAAATGCTCATAATTCCTTACAGTGTAAGCAATTACCCCCCCCCCCCGATAGATTTAGTAGATTATTTTAATCCCATAACTTTTCCCTTTCATACCTATTCTTATTCGGTCCTCAGAAAAGCCCGGGGTTTTCAGTCATGGAAACCCCGGGCCTTTTTTGTTCTTCCTGCGATTACAGGGTATTTCCCTGAAAAATATTTTTATTCCAAAGGAGTGAAGAAATGAAAAGAAATTGGCTAATTGGCCTAAGCGGCGTCCTGCTGGCAGTCTCCCTGGTCTTCGTCAGCTGCGGCGGCGATGACGGCGGCGGGGGGCCTGAAATAAAGAAGACTTCCGGAGATGATTTCGCTACTGCTATAGAAGAGGCTTTCGAGGATTTACCTGTAGAAGGTATAACAGCGGCGGCGGTGAAAGAGTTAACATTCGATCAACTTTTTGAGGAACTTGCTAACCAGACCGGACTCTCAAAGGACGAAATAAAAAAATATTTTACCCAGGATGTAGATGGGACAAACCCGGTTGATGGCAGCATAAAAATTAAAGATGCCGGAGATTTTTACATAAGCGAAGCCTTATGGGATGACTTATCCGGCAAAGATGAAACCGGGCCCGGCAGCGGGAGTATTTCTGTAACCAAGGTCCAGGTATATGACGCACAAGACACGACCAAAGCAATAACCGGCAAGGCAACCGTAAAACTTGATCCGTACCTGGGTGATCGCCCTTCAAACCCCACCTATTTGAATGCCGGAACGATTGCCAATGGCAAACTGACCCTAACGCTTCCGTCTACCGGCTTTGAGGATTTTCTGTTCACACAAAAAGACGAACCGGAGTTGAAAGATCTTACGATACAGCCCGCGGATACCAAGATACTTTGGAGTGCGAGATTAAGACTGTTTAACGCTGCGGGTAACGAAATCGGCAGGCTCCGTTATGAGAAAGCCAGTCAATCCGACGATGGTGAAATTTCGTATTGGTATTTTGACAAGGATGTTCGCATCACCGGTACCTTGTCTTCCTCCGAAGAGCACGACAATGGGATTACGTGGACCGGTACCGATAAATATGATATCAATGTGAAAAAGGGCTGGAATCCAATACGGTATTACGGAACAGGGAATCAAACAACGCATACGTGGGACTATACCTGTACAAGTACGATCGGTAACACATCAGGGTATAAATGGACCTTGGACTGGTGGGGTGACGGCCTCGATCCTGACTCCTCCGAATCCGGCGGCGGCGCCCAGGCTGTTGTGATAGACGAGCCGGTGTATCAGTATCCCAAAAACGAATCAAACTTAACGACTACCCTTAAGTATTATCATGGCATGGCTGATCGCACCATAAGAACGCTGGCTTCGGCGGGTATTCCCGATTTTGTCGTGACCAATGGACACCTGAATGTTACGCTGCCTGCCACGCTGAGCGCGGACGCTGTTTATGATACAGATAGCGGGTTAGCTGGCAGCGGCCTTACGATAGCGCCATCGGACGCAAAGATTTTCTTCCTAAACGCCCTTTATGACAACTCTGATGGTTCGGGGGAATCATTATTACACTGGGGTAAAATAGGTGATAATGGCGACGCCAATTATTTTATCTATGCCAATAAAGATGTAACGGTAACCCGTGGCAGTGAAGTGATCCAACTCAAAGCAGGCTGGAATTGGGACGACAGCGATACCTATAATTGGACCTACTATAATTGGGATAATGAAGATTAAAGAAGCCTGACAGCGTACCGTACAGATCGAAGATCCGACGCTGCGCGAAACTCTATTTACTAACATCGGCCCGATTTAGCGGAAACAGCCCGCAAACCGGGCTTTTTTTATCTCTTCCTCCCAAGCTATTCCCTATCACCTGTTTTTCCGGTATCCTTTCCTTATGCCCTGGTTTTTCGAGAACGAAACGGATTTAGCCGCAAAAAAGAAGCATAAACTTGCGGAACCCGAAGAATTCCGGGTCGTTATGCTGAACGATCACTATACCACCATGGACTTCGTAGTGGAGATCCTGATGCTCGTCTTCCATAAGGGTGAGGAGGAGGCGAACCGCATAATGATGGATATTCACCGGAAGGGCCGGGGCGTTGCGGGAATCTACCCCTGGGATATAGCCCAAACCAAGGCGGAACAGGTCCATGCCATGGCCCGGCAGAACGAATTTCCTCTGCATTGTGTGGTAGAAAAAAACTAAAAATTTGATTATATTTATTGGGAGGGGTGAAAAGTGAAAATCAGCCGCCACGTGCAGGCGATCATCAATGCCGCCTATAATGAGGCCAAGGTACGTAACCATGAGTACCTGACCCCCGAACATGTTCTTTATGCAGCCCTGGCCTTTAACGAGGTACAGGGCATCCTTGTCTCCTGCGGAGCCAACCTGGATCAGCTCAAGCTTGGGATGGAGGATTATTTTGAACAGCAGGTACCCACCCAGGACAATACCGAACCTACCCAAACCGTGGGGTTCCAGAGTGTATTGGAGCGGGCGGTACTTCAAAGCCAGTCTTCCCAAAAGCAAATCCTGGATATCGCGGATATCCTGGTTTCCCTTTACGATGAAGAGCGGAATTACTGCGCCTATTATCTGCGCAAATCCGGGATAAAGAACCGGTTGGAGCTTCTGGAAAGCCTTTCCCGGGAATTCGAAGATGAGGGTGAACAGAATTTTTCCCAGGGCTATTCCCCTAAATTTAGCCGAACCAACCCCAACCCCTTGAATGAGGGGGAACCGGGCCGCGAGGGTTTTCCCGAAGAAGGGGAAATGGCGGATCCCGCCCAAAAAACCAAGGCCAACAAACGGAGCGCCCTGGAACGGTACGCCACGGAGCTTACCGCCCTGGCAAAGCTGGGCAAACTGGAGCCGGTAATCGGCCGGCGGACCGAACTGGACCGGACCGTGCAGGTGCTTTGCCGCCGGCTTAAAAACAACCCCGTCCATGTGGGGGATTCCGGGGTGGGCAAGACCGCCATCACCGAAGGGCTGGCCCAGCGCATTGTCGCCGGGGAGGTCCCCCCCACCTTAAAGGATTTTTCAATCTTTTCCCTGGACATGGGCGCCCTGGTGGCGGGAACCAAATACCGGGGCGATTTCGAGGAACGGATCAAACGGGTTGTGGAAGAGATCCTGAAAAAAGAAAAGGCCATCCTCTTTATTGACGAGATCCATACCCTGGTAGGGGCCGGTTCCGTCTCGGGCAGCGCCCTGGACGCCTCCAACCTCCTTAAGCCCGCCTTATCATCGGGGAAACTCCGCTGCATAGGCTCCACCACCCACGAGGAATACGGCAAGTTTTTCGAGAAGGACCGAGCCCTGTCCCGGCGCTTCCAGAAAATTGATATTGACGAGCCCAGCCAGGAGGATGCCATCGCCATACTCCAGGGGCTCAAGTCTAAATACGAGGATTACCACAAGGTGCGGTACAACGATGCGGCGGTGGAGGGCGCAGTGCGGCTTTCCGCCCAGTTCATCACCGAACGGCGCTTGCCGGATAAGGCCATCGACGTAATCGACGAGGCCGGGGCCTTTGCCCGTATCGAAGCCTTCAAAAACAAGGCCGATAGGGGCGCGGAGCTTCCGCGGGAAGCTTCGGCAACGGGTACAGCGGAAACACCGGCGACGGGTGCGGCGGAAGTATCCGCGGAGGAAGCGCCTATAGACATCGGTCTCCAGTTAATCGAAGCCGTGGTTTCCCGGATAGCCCGCATCCCCGAACGGTCCGTGGGGGAAAGCGAGAAGGACAAGCTCCGCTTCCTGGAGGACAAGCTCCGCTCGCGGATCTTCGGCCAGGACGAGGCGATCCTGGCGGCGGTCAAGGCGGTCAAGCGTTCCCGGGCCGGGTTCCGGGCGGATAACAAGCCCGTGGCGAACTTCCTCTTTGTGGGCCCCACCGGTGTCGGCAAAACCGAGTTGGCCCGGGCTTTGGCGGATATCCTTGGGGTGTCCATGCACCGCTTCGACATGAGCGAGTACCAGGAAAAGCATACCGTGTCCCGTCTTATCGGATCCCCCCCGGGCTATGTGGGTTACGAAGAGGGGGGCCTCCTCACGGACGCCATCCGGAAGCAGCCCCACAGCGTTGTACTCCTGGACGAAATCGAAAAGGCGCATCCGGACATCTACAATATACTTCTCCAGATCATGGATTACGCTACCCTAACCGATAACAACGGCAGGAAGGCGGATTTCCGCAACGTGGTCTTTATCATGACCAGTAACGCCGGCGCCCGGGAAATCGGCAAGAGCCTCATCGGCTTTGGCGAGCGGGTTGCCGGAGAGGCGGAGGTGGACAGCGCGGTGGAGCGGATCTTCACCCCGGAATTCCGCAACCGCCTGGACGCGGTGATCCGCTTTAGTCACCTGTCCAAGGAAGTGATGCAGTCCATAGTCCGCAAGGAACTGGATCTCTTTAAAGCCCAGTTGATGGAAAAGAAGGTAGACCTGGAAATAAGCGATGCCTGCGTGGAGCATCTTGCGGAAGAGGGCTACAGCCAGGAATTCGGCGCCCGCAACGTGGGCCGCCTTATTGAAGACAAGATCAAGTCCTTCTTTGTGGACGAGGTCCTCTTCGGCAGCCTCAGTTCCGGCGGTGCAGCCCGGGCGGACTGGCACGACGGGGACTACCACATTGAGGTACGTGATTCCGCAGAAGCGCTGGCTTCGATAGACGGCTAGAGCCTCCCCTATCCTTATACCATGCGGTTCCGTTCCGGTCCGGACCCCCAATTTCCTTACCTCACCGAGTATGATCGCTTTAATTTTCCGTCCCCCGAGGAAAGCCCGGACTGGATCGTAGCCGTGGGGGGTAATCTCTCCCCGGGTATGCTCCTTTCCGCCTATGAACAGGGCCTGTTCCCCTGGTATAACCAGGATGACCCCATACTCTGGCAGTCCCCGGACCCCCGGTTTGTCATATTTCCGGAAAAACTCCACGTTTCAAAGTCTATGCAAAAAGTTTTTAGACAGGGGCAATTCAGCTTTGCCCTGGACCGCAATTTTCCCGCTGTCATCCATGGCTGCGGTGAGGTCTGCCGCCCCGGCCAGGGGGGTACCTGGATCACCAAGGACATCATCGCCGCCTATACGGAACTCCACCGCCTCGGCTGGGCCCATTCTGCGGAAAGCTACCTGGATGGCGAGCTGGCCGGGGGCTGCTACGGGGTACGGCTTGGCAATGCCTTTATCGGGGAATCCATGTTCGCCCGGGAGCCCAATGCGTCTAAAGCAGCATTTCTGCGGCTGGCAAAGATCCTCTTTGCGGACGGGGTCTCCTTCATCGACTGCCAGGTTCACACGGATCATCTGGAAAGCCTGGGGGGAGAGGAGATCAGCAGGAAGGAATGCCTTAAACTTCTGGGCCGAGCCCAGGCGGAACGGAACCACGCCGGGGGTAGGAGGGGCAATTGGGGAGAGTTGTACGGAGAATTATAACACAAATAATCAGCGCCTTGGGCGTTGATTTACCATGAGATTTTAGAACTGATCAGCCGATCTTAGCCGAGGAGATCCACGTTGTTACCGACATTAGAATCGGTGATAACTTCGGCGGACTCAAGCAGCTTGGCAGCAGCGGCGCCCTGTTCTTCAGCATTCCGAATGGCCATGCTCTGAACCTTAGCCGCCGCTTCCTGCTGAACCGCATCTTGGGTCATAGGCTTAGAAACGTTTTCTATTTCCATGTTATAAGTATACACCGGAATACACAAAAATGCAATAACAATGAAAAAAACCGTAAAAGACTACAGCCGCCCTTGGTATCACCTTCGCTGTCCCATACCCAAGAGCGGCACTGGTACTATTCCCGCCTTACTGTAATTCGGCGGGCACCGTCTTGGGCATCTCCGTATGATTAGGCCCAAAGTGTTTGAGGATTACCAAAGGCTCAACACGGCTCTTGTTGACCAGCGTTACCCCGGCTTTTGCCGTGGACTCGGCAACAAAAAACTCATCGGTACTCTGCTGACCAAAACGCAGCAGGGTCGGAGCTTCAATCTCCCACTTGTTCAAAGTACCATGCCCCTGCACACAGATAAGACCGTAGGCGGCGGGGTCCTTGACGGTAACGCTTTCTCCGGGCTGCACCGTAAGTTCTTTGGCGCCAAAGTACTCGTTGGCATAGGATACCCACTTTTCCGTATGGGCCTTATCGGAAACCACCGTAACCGGGGGCCGGAAATAGTGCTTCCGGTAACTGGGGTCTATGTTCTTTTCCCAATCCAGGAGGCTGAAGATATAGTCGATATCTTCTTTTTTATCCGTGGGACATTCGGCCACGAGGAATTCCCGGGGATAAATCTCGCCGGAAGCTACATTTTCATATACCGCATTTACATCCGCATTCCACTGGGGTTCATAGGTCAGCACCGAAGCTGGGGCATGGATAACCCCCGCCGGGGTATACCAGCCGGTTCCCAGGGTTACCCGGTAGGCCCGGGAAAGTTCAGTAATCCGGGTATCGCCCTTTAGGTAATCCCGCAGTCTCTGTTTAACCTGTTCGGGTTTTACATCGGGATCAAAGCCAAAATAGGTGGCGTCCAGGGTTCCGGTATAATTATTCAACTGAGGCGGGAAGTAGTAGGACTCCGGTTTACCCAGCTTCCCCACATTTTTAGCATGCTCAAACATCAGATGCACATGGTGAAACAGGGGATCCACATAGTCAAAATATTTTGAATACATGGGCCAGCCGCCGTATTTTTTTACCAGCTCTTCGCCTACGATTCCGGCGCCCAGGGTTTCAACCGCTTCTTTCAGGGTAAACTTCTCATCATTGTCATAACTTACCGCCACATAACTCAAGCCTTCGTCCGCCCCGGCCAGGGGTCCGTTTTGTGCGGCAATGGTAGAGGCAAACCAGCGTTCCTTTATAGAACCCCGTATCAGCCCATACGCATAATAATCATTTGGGTGTAGTTTAAGACGTCTGCCCGCCTTACCGTTGGGCCGTGGCACAAACACCGGATTCAGACGGAAAATACCGCCGCCCTGTTCTAGGGTCTTTTCGATAAGTGATTTGTTACTCATTCTTATATTCTCCTTTGGTACATTTGGTTTTCATTTTTTGAGCAATCGGGTTGGCGGTATATTCCATCGCCTGAACCACCTAGGCTTCCCGTAAAAACGCGACGTATCCTTTATAGGTGGTGTAGAGATCTATCTTACTGATCACCTCGAAGGGCGAGTGCATGGAGAGCACCGGAATACCGCAGTCCAGGACCTCTACCCCCAGGTTAGCCACATCCAGGGCGATGGTTCCGCCGCCGCCCTTATCGACCTTGCCCAGAGCGCCGAACTGCCACTGGACCTTGTTCCGGTTAAGTATGCCCTGAACCTTCTGGCAAAATTCAGCGTTCGCCTCGCTGCCCCCGAACTTGCCCCCCCGGCCGGTAGCCTTGGATAATACGATGCCCTTGCCAAAGTAGGAGGATGTTTTTTTGTCGTACACCGAATCGTAGTTCGGATCAAAGGCGGAGTTTACATCCGCGGAAAGCATGGCGGATTTGCCCAGGCACTGCCGCAGGCTTATCTCAGAATAGCTGTCTAAGGTTTTTGCCCCCAGGTAGGCCACGAAATTTTCGAAGAGCCGGGACTGGGCGCCGGTATTTCCCATGGAGCCAATCTCCTCCTTATCGGTGAGGAGACAAACTACGGTCTTTTCGGGAATGTCAGCAGTATTCAGGGTCCCGTGGAGGGCGGCGAAGGCGCAGCAGCGGTCATCGTGACCGTAGCCGCCTATCATGCTCCGGTCAAAGCCCAGGTCACGGGCCTTGTGGGCGGGGACAAACTCAAACTCCGCCCCCGCAAAGTCCTCTTCCAGGATGCCATATTTTTCGTGGAGCAGGCTGAGGAGTTTGAGCTTAACCTTGTCCTTGGCCTTGGGGTCCTTGTAGGGCCGGGACCCCGCAAGGATGTCCAGCCCTTCCCCATCGATAAAGTCCGATGCCTTCTTCTGCATCTGCTCCCGGGCAAGGTGGGGCAGCAAGTCGGTGATGCAAAAAACCGGGTCATCCTCATCCTCCCCTATACATATCTCCCGCTTTACCCCGTCCTTGCCAACCACCGTGCCATGCATGGCCAGGGGTATGGTGAGCCACTGATAATGCTTTATCCCTCCATAATAGTGGGTATCCAGCAGGGCTAATTCGGAATCCTCGTAGAGGGGGTTGGTTTTCAGATCGATACGGGGGGAATCCACATGGGCCCCCACGATATTGAGCCCCTCGGTAAAGGGCTTGCTGCCGATCACCGCAAAAACCAGGGACTTGCCCTTGATATTCTGGTACACCCTTGCGCCGGGCTTTAGGCTGCCCTTTTCCTGCAAGAGGATATCCAGATCCTTAAAACCCTTTTCCTTAAGCAGTTCCAGGGCCGCCCGTACAAATTCCCGCTCGGTTTTTCCCCGGTCCAGGAATACCCGGTATTTTTTGGCAAAGGACTCGATCTCCTTAAGATCTTCTTCGGAAGCGGCGTCCCAGCAGTTCTTTATATCAAAACACAGTTTTTCCGAAAGCAGCTGGCCCTCGGTTTTCTTGTCATCATCGTTGGCTCCCATGTTATACCTCCTGGACAGCCTATTTCGCTTTTCGGAAAAAAGCAATATGGACTGAGGCGGGGTCTTATCGGCAAAGACGGGCGGAGGGAGGGGCATCCCCGACGCTCGCACGCTTGTAGAATCCACCTCCGGAGCCCCGCAAGCGGGTCTCCTCCGGCGGGGAATTCCAAATGTGCTCGGTCGGGGATGCCCCTCCCTCCGCCCGCCGATGCCAATTATACAATGCGCTAAACTTAGTTAGGTATCTCCGGTTTCCGGGAAATACGCCAAGCTTAGTTAGGCGTCTCCGGCTCCCGGGAAATACGCCAAGCTTAGTTTGGCGCCTCCGGCTCCTGGGAAATACGCTCAAACACAGGCTGTGCGAACAGGCGCCGGTGGGGGCGGGGAGCCACGCTGCGGGATATTCTGGAATTCCCTGCTGGAGGAGACCTACTGGGCTCCGCAAGCAGACTCTACAGGCATCCCGCAGTGGGGATTCCCGCCCCCACCGGCGTTTTTCCGATCCGCCCCTCTCAATGTTCCGAGTGTTTTTCCCAAGAGGGCACGAAAGTTGCATGAATTTCGTTTTTGTAGTATCATCGATCTACCATGACCATACGAGACCGTTACGCGCCATCCCCCACGGGGCTTCAGCACATAGGGGGGATACGAACCGCCCTGTTTAATTATCTTTTTGCCCGCTCTCAGGAGGGGCGCTTCATACTCCGCCTGGAGGATACGGACCGTACCCGGTATGACGAGGTGTTCGTCAAAAACCTCTACGATACCTTTTCTTGGCTGGGCATCCATTGGGACGAGGGGCCGGATATCGGCGGAAGCGCCGGCCCATACATACAGTCCGAACGGTTTGAGCTGTACAAAAAGTACGCCCTGGAGCTGGTGGAAAAAGGCCGGGCCTATTACTGTTTCTGCTCCGCAGAACGGCTGGACAAAATCCGCGCTGAACGGGAAGCGGCCCATGCCAAGGAAGCCGGCTACGACCGGCACTGCCGGGACATCCCCCCGGCGGAAGCGGCAGCCCGGGCACAGGCCGGGGAAGCCTATACCATCCGCCTTAAGATACCCCTGGGCGAGAATCCGGGGGAGTCCGCAATAACCAAGTTCCGGGATCAGCTCCTGGGGGATATTGAATGGAAGAACGATGATGTGAGCCCCGACCCGGTGCTCCTCAAGTCCGACGGCTTCCCTACCTACCACCTGGCCAACATTGTGGACGATCATCTTATGGAAATTACCCACGTACTCCGGGCCCAGGAATGGCTTTCCTCCACCCCCATGCACGTAATTCTGTATAAGGCTTTCGGATGGGAACATCCGGTGTTCTGCCACCTCCCCATGGTGATGGGTCAGGACGGCAAAAAACTGAGCAAACGCCACGGCGCCACCAGCATCGACGAGTTCCGCCGCCAGGGTTATCTGCCGGAGGCGCTGCTTAACTATGTGGCCCTCCTGGGGGCCTCCTACGAGGAGGGCAGGGAAATCTATACCCTGGAAGAACTGGCGGAGCGGTTCAGCCTGGACAAGCTCAACAAAGCCCCGGCGATCTTTGACTATAAAAAACTGGAATGGTACAACGGCCAGTACATACGGATGAAAAGCGATGCGGAGCTTGCCGCCCTGGCCCTGCCCTACAGTATTGCTGCGGGCCTTTTCGGCGAAGCGGGAACGGAGCCCAATGCGGAACAACGGGGCGTCTTTATTACCGCCATGCCTTTGATCAAGGAACGGCTTGTATTCCTCCACGAGGCGGCGGAAAAACTGCGTTACCTGTTCAGCGAACCGGCGATCCCCGCAGCGGAGGAATTTATCCCCAAAAAAGCGGATCTGGCCCAGGCGATCAAACTTTTGAAGCTGGGCCGGGAACTGGTAAAGCCCATGGCTGAATCGAATGATGAGGATGCGGAGGCGCTTATCAAAGCTGCGGCGGAAAAGGCGGAGCTAAAGCTCGGCGACCTCTTGATGCCCCTGCGGGTAGCCATTACCGGCTCGCGTGTCAGCCCGCCCCTCTTCGGGTCCCTGCGTATACTGGGAGCGGAACGGGCACTGGAACGGGTGGATAGGGCCTTGGCAGCGTTACTACTTGAAGGGAATTCCTAAAACCAAACTGAAAGAAAAGGACCGGTAATATTCATCAAAGGCGTCGGTGAGGATAAAATCAAATACAAATTTATAATTATTTAAGGCCGGGATGGATCCAAAATTAGGCGGACAGGGCAATAAATAGAAAAACTACCGGGATACTCCGTACAAACTTCATCGTTGATTCCTCCGTACTTATAGTAAAACTGAAAGTTCCTCAAAGACATCCCCCAGATCTTCAAATTTCATAAGCGCATAAGAGTCCATGGGAGTTTCCATGTTATTAACGATAACCAAATCCCCGCCCCGGCGCTGGGTAATCTGGGGAATGGCGGCGGCGGGATAGACCGTGAGGGTTGTTCCCAGGACCAGCATCAGATCCGCCCGGGACGCTTCGGACTCGGCGGCCTGGAGCGCCCGTACCGGGAGGGCCTCCCCAAAAAAGGTGATCGCCGGTTTCAGGACCTTGCCGCACTTTTTACAGCGGGGAAGCTCTCCGGCTTTAACCAGGGCCGCGGTCTCGTCAAAGCCCATGAGGTCGCCGGCTTTTTCCGGCAGGCTGGCGCCGGGTCCCGCTGCGCGGGTAACTCCGTTGCAAGTTGCGGCCAGGGTCTCCACCCGGGAAAGGTCGGAACAGTGGAGGCAATAATGTACCGACGGAGAACCGTGGATTTCGATCACCCGTTTGCTCCCCCCCTTTTGGTGGAGGAGATCGACATTCTGGGTAATAAGGCTCTTCAGAAAGCCTTTCTGCTCAAGCCGGGCCAGGGTTTTGTGTACTATGGAAGGTTCCCGCTCATGGACATTGTAGATAAAGTCCGCCGAAGCTTTGTAATAAAAGGAAGGATCACGGTGAAAATAATCAATATCAAAGATCTTCTCCGGGGGGAATACCGCATCCTGGTCGTTGTAGAGACCGTTTTTTCCCCGGAAATCCCGGATCCCCGACAGGGTGCTGACCCCGGCGCCGGTGAGGGTTACAAAATGCTCAGCAGCAGCGATGCGTTCAAAAAGCCGGGCAACATCTTTCTTAATAGCTTCGGACATGAATATTCCTTATTTTTCCTGAACCGGCGGGGCATGGGTTTGGAAAAGCTTAACCATACCGGGCCGGTTAAAGAGGGCCACATACTTCCGGGCGCTGGCCCCAAGGCTGTCCGGCTCATCAACATTGGCACCTGCCTTGAGGAGCAGTTCCACTGTGGGCTCGTCGTTAAGCCCCACCGCTATGATGATGGCGGATTGGCCGTCCTTGCTCTTAACATTCACATCGGCGCCGGCATTGAGGAGATCCCCAAGAATATCGCTGTGCTTTCCCAGGGCGGCGTCGATAAGGGCGGAACCGCCCCGGTCCCGGGCCAGGAGATTTACCGTGGCGCCGTTCTTGAGGAGCAGCTTTGCTATCTCCCATGCGCCGGAGCGGGCGGCAAGACAGAGCAGGGGAACCCCGTTTTTGTCCAGGGTATCCGCTGAAAACCCAGCCTGGAGGAAGAGGGCCGCCGCTTCGTCGTTTTTTTCCGCAATGCAGCGCCCCAGGGAATCCACCGTAACCGGTATGCCCTTTTCCAGCAGGCTTATCCGAGCCTGTTTCAGGGTATGCTCCCGGGTCCACTCCTCCGCTTCCCGGACCAGGTAGGCCAGGAACTCCGCATCGGTTTTAAACTGAGCCAGATCCTTGGTAAGCTGCGGAGCCAGGGAAAGGGCGCCTTCCCCATAGGACACCAGGGGCAGGTGGGCGCCCCGGGCAAAGCCCGCAGCAAAACTAAACCAGGAAGGGCCCGAGGGGCCCAGGCCGGCGGTATTGGGGAAAATCGCCATCACATGGGTGGCATCCGCAAGGGCCTCCCCTAAACGGGATTCCCCGGATTCCCAGGCCCCTTCCAGAAGCAAGGCCTCTCCGTTTATTTTCTGATTTTTTATCTGCTTAAGCAGATCCCCGGCAATTTTCCGGCCATCCCCGTCGTGGAGCATCACTATTTTCACCCTAAACCCCCTTTTGTATTACACTATGTATTACATCTCTCGATTATAGGAAAGCCCCGCTCCAATGGCGGTGGTATATTCGGCATCCACGGGATACTCAAAATGAACCGCGTACATAGTAGTTATGGCGTCCAGAATTTTCTTGCCGATAGGATTGTGGCTGCCATTCCCGGTAACGATAACCCGGTCCGTACGTTTGCTCTTGGCCGCAAAAACCGAAAGCATACCGATAACCTGGAACACCATGTTCACCAACCCCATGGCTATATCCTCGTTTCGCGCAGTATCCAGCATCTTGCCGAAGTTGGAAGCCGTGGCTTCCCGGTTCAGGAAACTCAGGTCCATATCCATGATATCTTCCATATTCAGATCCACCTGGTTAAGGTTTCCCAGTTCCGCCTGTTCCATGATACCATTAAAATCCGATGTGGAGATCAACTTCTTTGCCAGGCCCAGTATGGTCCCCCCCCCTACTCCGGAGCCGCCCATGTGGCTTATGGAACCCTTCCGGGCGTCGATAATTGCCGTACCGGTACCAATATTGGTGATCACAATATCGTCTTTCCCGGAAAGGAACATACCCCCTATACCGATGGACTGAATTTCGTCCACCCGCTGGGTAGGAATCCCGAAAAGGTCGTTTTTTATTTTTGAAGCCCCCGCGCCGGTGATCATGATCCGCTTAATGTCCCCAATTTTATAATCATTTTCCATTAACATCTTACCAAAGGCGCCGGTGGCGGAGGTTACCGCATCCATGGCCTTGGTTTTAATTTTTTGTATCTTTTCCCCCGCCACGATGGAAACCGCCTTGGTGGTGGTACTGCCTATGTCTATCCCTATGATCATAGGGCATTGTAGCAAAAAACCGGTATATGTTGCAATTAAGCAACCATTAACATATACTCCCGCTGATATGTTTTTTTTACTTTGTCTCCTTCTTACCCTATTCTCCTGTACTTCCGCGCCGGAGCCTCTGCCGCCGGACAATGCGGAAGCGGTAACAAACCGGGACAACCTGGGGGAAGAAGAGGCGGAGGAGGAATTCTTCACCTATGGGGAAATTCCCGATGGCGCCGAAGATCTGCCAATCCTGAACTTTACCGAAATATGGGGCTACCTGCTTGCAGGCCGGGAACAGGCGCTCAAGCTCAATTATCCCCTGTCGGATCTGGTTTATTTTGGGGCCGAAATTGATACCTACGGCAAGCTTACGGACGTTCCCAACCGGCGAAAGCTCGGCCGTTTTCCCGGGCGTATCCACCTGGTAGCAGCCTGTAACAGCCGGTCCCTGGCCCACTTCATCCTGGAACCGGAAAGTGCAGTCCGCCGGCAGTTGGTGGCGGATCTCCTGGAAGCTGCCGGACCCTACGACGGCCTGCAAATCGACTTTGAGCTCATCCCCGCCAGGGACGGGGCTAACTTTCTTTCCTTTTTACAGGAACTGCGGAATGGCCTGGGGAATAAGATGTTCACCATCGCCCTGCCCGCCCGGCGTAAAACCTTAAGCGACGACGTATTTGATTACCAGAAGATTAAACCCCTGGTGGACCGCATATTTGTGATGGCCTACGATGAACACTGGTCCACCAGCGAGCCCGGTTCCATTGCTTCCCTGGGCTGGTGCCGTTCCGTGGCGGAGTATGCCCTTAAAACGGTGGGGCCCGAAAAGTTGGTCATGGGGCTGCCCTTTTATGGCCGCACCTGGGGCAGCTTCAACCCCTTTAAGGCCTACTTCCACTCGGGCATCGAACGGATCCGGAGCGAAAATGCCATTACCGAAATCGTCCGGGAAAACGGCATCCCCACCTTTAGCTACGAAACCACGGTAAAGGTTACGGTCTATTACGAAGATATCTATTCCCTCAGCCTCCGGAGTAGCATGTACCGGGATATGGGGGTTAGATCCATAGGCTTTTGGTCCCTTGGACAGGAAGATCCGAGTATCTGGAATTTCCTCAAGATTACCGAAAAGGGCGCAGACTCTTAATTCATTTGTGTTTATATCATTATTGTTTATTCTCATCTGATTATGTTGTCTATAATCGAATTTTACTCTATAAATAAACAATATATTGAGACGAAATCAAAAGGAGTTATGAAATGAGGAAAGGAAATAGAAGGATTTTTAAGGTAATCTTGGCTGCCGTACTTTTTAGTATGATTTCGGCAACGGTTTTTGCCGGCGGTGGGAAGGATAAGGCCGCAACCCCGGCTCCGGCCCCGGTTCAACAGAACGAACCGGCGCAAGCTCCGGTTACCATCCTGGTGGCAGCGGCGGCTTCCCTGCGGAACTCCTTTGAACAACAGCTTATCCCGCAATTTCAGCAGAAGTACCCCTGGATCACCGTGGAAGGCACCTACGATAGTTCCGGTAAGCTCCAGACCCAGATTGAAGAGGGCCTTGGGGCGGATGTGTTCATGTCCGCCGCTCCCACCCAGATGAACAACCTGGTAAACAAGAGCCTGGTTTCCGCCAGTACCGTAAAGCCCCTGCTGGAAAATAAGGTGGTTCTGATTAAGCCGGTAGGAACAAGCACCCCGGTTACGGGTTTCCAGAACATTACCCTGGCAAAGACCATCGCCCTAGGAGATCCCGCCAGTGTACCCGCGGGCCAGTATGCCAAGGAAGCCTTTACGAACCTGGGAATTTGGGATACGGTGCAAGCCGCCAAACCCAGCCTGGGAACCAACGTTACCGAGGTCCTTAACTGGGTAGCCCAGGGCAGCGCCGATGTGGGGATAGTGTATGGTACCGATGCAATCTCCGTCAAAACCGTGGAGATCATCGCGGAAGCTCCGGTGGGCAGCCATCAGAAGGCCATCTATCCCGTGGGAATCGTGGCGGCCTCCGCTCATCCTAAGGAAGCCCAATTGCTTGTGGACTTCCTCGCCTCAGCGGAGGGCATTGCAATATTCAAGAACTTCGGTTTCTCTGAAAACAAATAAAAAAACCATGAGCATCTCCCCCATACTGATATCCATACGAACCGCCACGGCGGCGATTATGGTGACCTTTTTTCTGGGGCTCCTGGCGGCTAAACTGGTCGCCGGGATGCGCCGGAAGGAATGGAAAATGATCCTGGACGGTCTCCTTACTCTGCCCCTGGTCCTGCCCCCTACGGTGGCGGGATTTTTTCTGTTGTACATCTTTGGAGTACGGGGGCCGGTGGGGAAATTTTTCCTCGATTTTTTCAGTATTAAAATTGCCTTTTCCTGGGGGGCCACGGTCCTGGCGGCGGTGGCAATCTCCTTTCCCCTGATGTACCGTTCCGCCCGGGGCGCCCTGGAACAGGTGGACCAAAACCTTGTCTACGCGGGCCGGACACTGGGCTTTTCGGAATGGCAGATATTCTGGAAGATAAGCCTTCCCACCGCCATGCCCGGGGTTGCCTCCGGCGGTGTTCTGGCCTTTGCCCGAGGCCTGGGTGAATTCGGCGCCACCGCCATGATAGCCGGGAACATCGCCGGCAGGACCCGTACCCTGCCCCTGGCGATCTACTCCGCAGTTTCCTCCGGGGATATGGACATTGCCTATAACTACGTGCTTATCATTGTGATCTTTTCCTTTGCGGTGGTAGCCCTGATGAATTACCTTACCGCCCAAGAAAAGCGGGTTAAGTAATGAGCATTACGGTCTCCATCCGCAAACGGCTGTCCCGGCAGTTTCAGCTTGAGACGGAGTTTGAAAGCCACGATGGCTGCCTGGGCATACTGGGCGCCTCGGGCTGCGGAAAGAGCATAACCCTCAAGTGCATAGCCGGCATTGAGCGTCCCGACGAGGGCCGCATCTCCGTTAACGGGCGGGTGCTTTTTGACTCCGCCAAGGGGATCAACCTGAAACCCCAGGACCGGCGGGTGGGCTACCTTTTCCAGAACTACGCCCTCTTCCCCCGGATGACCGTATTGGGCAATATCATCACCGCCCTGCCGGGCCCGCGGAGTGAAAATATCGCCAAGGCCCGGGTCTGGCTGAACCGCTTCGGCCTTGAGGGTCTGGAGGATCGCTATCCCGCCCAGCTTTCCGGAGGGCAGCAGCAACGGTGCGCCCTGGCCCGTATGCTCATCCGGGAACCGGAGGTGATACTCCTGGACGAGCCCTTCTCCGCCCTGGACACCTTTCTCCGGGAACAGATGCAGCTCCAGCTCCTGGAACTGCTGGGGGTCAACAGGGATATCATCATGGTTACCCACAGCCGGGACGAGGTTTATAAGATCACCGATGAACTTCTGGTGATGGACAACGGCCGGTCCCTTGCCCAGGGGAATACCCGCCAGCTTTTCCGGAACCCCGGAACCCTACTGACCGCCCGTCTTACGGGGTGTAAAAACATTTCCCCCATTACCCGGATCGGGGAGCGGGAAGTGTACGCCAAAGACTGGGGCCTCACACTCCGCCTGCCCCAGGAAGCTTCGTTGGAAGCGCCGCGGCGGATCACCCACATCGGTATCCGGGCCCACGATTTTGTTCCGGTTTCAGGGGACGCCGATCCGAAAGGCCATAACCGGGTACGCATCAATGTTACCAAACGCTCCGAATCGCCATTCGAACATATCGTCCTCTTTACCAATGCCGATGTCCCGGAAGCGGAAATGCAACAGGAGCTTTGGTGGTTGTACAGTAAGTATGTTGATAGTATAATACCCGAATGGCTCTTTATTCCCCCGGAGGCGATTCTGCTCCTGGGTGAAGATACGCCATAGGAGGACCGGTATGAAAATCAGCGCACGGAATCAGATTAAGGGAAAAGTGGTAAGCATCAAGGAAGGATCGGTAAACGGGATCGTGGTCCTGGATATCGGAGGGGGGAATAGGATTTCTTCTACCATTTCTTTGGACGCTATCAAGGAGCTGGGGCTTAAGCTTGGGGACGAGGCTTATGCTATTGTCAAGGCTACCTCAGTGATGATCGGGATTGATCACTGAAACTGTTGGGGGTCTGAAACCTTTGTTCAAAAAACGCCGGTGGGGTGGGGAATCCCCATCGCGGGATGCTTGTAGAGTCCGCTTCCGCAGCCCCGCTGCGCGGGTCTACTACAGCGGGGAATTCCAAATATCCCGCGCTGTGGATCCCCCACCCCACCGGCGCCTATGCGCGGAGGATTTAACTCCATCTGTTTCACTTCACTATACGAAACGCAATATCCTACGCTGTGGCTTCTCCGCAACGCACGGTGTTACTTCAACTTATAAAATTATTGCCCTTCGTCAAGTTTACCTCGTACTAAATTTCTCAGTGGTCTAAATAGTCCTTTAGTTTCCGGCTCCGTTTTGGGTGCCGCAGACGGCGAAGGGCTTTAGCTTCAATCTGCCTGATTCGTTCACGGGTGATGTTGAAGTAGAGCCCTACCTCTTCCAGGGTGAGGGAATAGCCATCGTCCAGGCCGAAACGCATCTTGAGAACCTCCTGTTCACGGGGCGGTAGGGTTTTTAGCACATCCGCAACATCTTCCTGGAGTTGGGCGTAGGCGGTCTGGTTCGCCGGGTTTTCCACGTCCTTGTCTTCAATGAAATCCCCCAGTAGGGAATCATCTTCTTCTCCAATAGGGGTTTCCAGGCTGATCGGTTCCCGGGACACGTTTTTCACCGACTTTACCTTCAGGGCGTTCCAGCCCAGGCGCTCGGCGATTTCCTCATCCGTGGGTTCCCGGCCCAGCTCCTGCAAGAGGGACTTGGATTCCCGTGACACCTTGTTGATCTGCTCGATCATGTGGACCGGCACCCGGATGGTCCGCGCTTGATCCGAAAGGGACCGGGTGATGGCCTGCCGTATCCACCAGGTGGCGTAGGTGGAGAATTTGAAGCCCTTATGGTAGTCGAACTTTTCCACCGCCTTGATAAGGCCGATATTCCCCTCCTGTATGAGATCAAAAAAATGGAGCCCCCGATTATTGTACCGCTTGGCAATGGATACCACCAGCCGAAGATTTGCTGTGGTAAGCCGGTCCTTCGCTTTTTTCATCATCACCCGGCCCCGGTGTATCTCCTGAGCCTGGAGCTTGATATTTTCTATTGGTGCTTCAAATTCCGTTTCTATCTGCCGGATTTTTTTCTCCGTAACCTGAATATGCCGGATAAGTTCCTTTATCTCATCTGCGCTAAGACTTAGGTCGGATTCTAACCGTTCCCGCTCTTCCTTGATGGTCAGACCCCGGCCCAGGACACTCAGTTCTTTGAGGGAACTAAGGCGGAGCCGCTTTTCAATCCGCTCTTGTTCCTGGGTATACCGCTTTATTTTTTTTGCAGCCTGAACGAATTTTTCCGAAAAGGCCGCAATTTCGTCCGGGTGGATATCGGCGTCCTCAATCACCGTAAGGAGACGGACCCGCAGGCTGCGAAGCTCTTGATCCTCCGAAATATCTCCTCCCTGGCCGATGATCTTCTGCTTGATTTCAATATAATTTTTCAGATCTCCCCCGATGGCGCTAAGCGTTTCCTTGTAGTACTGGCTCAGCCGGCGGTATTCGGTGAAGTATTCGATGGCTTCCTTTTTGGCCAGCCCTAATTTCCGGGGATCATGCTTGGAAAAAACCCGGTGACGGATATGCCACAATTCCACAATGAGCATCCCCGACTGCTTGATAACCCCGGTGATGATTTTCTCCCCGCTTTCCATTTGTTTGGAAACCTCCACCTCCTGCTCTGCAGTAAGGAGATGTTCCCTCCCGATTTCCCGCAGGTACACCCGAATTGGGTCATCTGAAGATTCTTTCCCGCTGTACGTCAGCCTCTTTTTTTCAACCCCGTCTCTTTTCCGAAGTTCCGGCTCTGTATCCGCCGTATCATCATCAACGAGTTGTATCGAATGCGCGGCTAGCAGGACGAGAAGCTGTTCCATTCTATCCGGGTTTGTGATATACCCTTCCGGTAAAAAATCAGAAAGGTCGTCATAGGAAAGGGTTTCCTTTTTCTTGGCGTATTCAATTAATTTTACAACAGCAGGATCAAGAAGAACACTGCTCTGCAGGTCGATTGAGGATACAAGCGGCATATCCGGCAATGGCATATCCGGCGCTGCCGCTTTGGGCATGAGTGTTTCTGTCATTTATTTACTTCCTTACCCGGAACATCCAACGAAGTTTCCTGCGGCAACATGATAGTCCGCAGCTTCTTTTCTATGCCGGCGGCAAATTCGCCGTGCGCTTCCCGATAGACTCCGGTATTATCCCAACCCTGCCCGATTTTTTCTTCACCCACTGAAAACCACGCTCCTTTTTTGTCGATAATACCATAGATTGATACGAGGAAAGCTGCCTGAAAACCATCAATCAAGCCTTTCCGTTAGGGAATGCAGCAGACTGACTATGCCAGTATAGAGAAATTTGAAGTTTTTGTCAAAAGGGGGGGTAAATTTCCCCTTTTATTAATAATTTGTTCACATTTATTTAATAAATAGTTTACCCCCAGTTTATCCCCGGTTCACTTTTCTCCGTTAGTTTTATCGTATCAAAAGACTTTATGGAGGTCCAATATGGCAAAGAAAGCAAAGAAATTTATCGCGGTTGTGATGACCATATTTGTCGCGGCGGCGTTGGTGTTCATACCCTCACTGGTCGCACAGGACGGGAAGGCCGTAGGTGAGGCGGTATCGGCTGAAATACCGGTGTATTCGGTAAAGACAGGGGTGGTGGAAACACGCACCCTTGAGGCATATCTCGAAGTAAACGGCGATATCGTGAGCGAGGGCCAGGTGGCGGTTTTGTCCGAAACGGCGGGAAAACTCGTTACGGTAAAAGCGGCGTTAGGAACACGGGTCAGGCAGGGCGATCTTATCGCACAGGTTGACCCCTCAAGTGCAGGTTCCCGGTATATGGTAAGTTCCGTGTATGCGCCGATTTCCGGCATTGTTTGCGCAGTGCCCCTGGCGATAGGTTCTACCGTACAGGCAGGGAGTATCATCACCAGTATTGCACAGGCGGATGATTTGCAGATTGAGGCGCTCATCCCGGAACGCGAAGTGAGCCAGCTGCGCGTTGGGCTTACGGCAACCGTAACACTTCCTGCATTTCAGGGCGAAGTTTTTACCGCAAAAATAACTCAAGTTTCGCCGATACTCGATCCTGCTTCGCGTACAAAAAAGATTGTACTTCGTTTTGAAATAGGGGACAACCGCATCAACGCCGGTATGTTTGCCCATGTAAAACTCAATACCAGGACCTACCCGAATGTGGTAACGGTTCCCTCCGAATCGATTATTGAGAAGTCCGGTACAAAGTATGTGTATGGGTTTTACAACAGCAAGGTCGAACTAAAGGAAGTTGTTACCGGGGTTACCGTTGACTATAACACTGAAATCAAAAGCGGACTTGTGTCAGGGGATGCGGTTGTCATTCAGGGACAGCAGTTCCTTTCAAACGGCGCAGCAGTGCTGGTACGGAAATAGGGGAGTAGTCATGTCAATCGCCCAAAATGTAGTGCGCCGTCCGGTGCTGTCACTTATTGTGTTTTCGCTTGTCTCAATTGTCGCACTGTATCTGACGCCTAAATTAGCGGTTAGCATGTATCCCGATTTCAATCTGCCCTATCTCATCGTGTCCACCGCCTATCCGGGGGCGGATCCTGAAACGGTGGAAAAAACGGTGACAAAAACTTTGGAGTCCGCGGTGGTGAATGTCAGCGGCTTAAAGCAAATGAAAACCGTCTCCCAGGAACAGCTCAGTATCCTCATACTTGAATTTGACTTTGGCAGCAATGTGGATATAAAAATGAACCGTGTGCGGGAAAGCATCGATCTTGTCCGCAATGGCCTGCCTGGCAATACACAAATACCGGTGATAATGGCCTTTGATCCAGCAGCCGCTCCGGTGCTTCGTATTGCGCTGCACGGGGAAAAACATGATCAAAACGAGCTGCGAGCCCTGGCAAAGGACATACTTCAGAATCAGCTTGAACAGATCAACGGCGTTGCCCAGGCAACGGTTGAGGGCGGGCAGGACCCTATTGTACGGGCGGCATTGTCCCAAAACCGGCTGGAAGCCTACGGTATCACCATCAGTGAAATTGCCGGCGCCCTGGCCCAGCAAAACATGGAACTGGGCGCAGGTTCCATTGTGGACGGCGCAGGGGGGAACGCTACTGATTACGCCATCAGAACCTCGGGGGAATTCGCCTCCCTTTCCGATATTGCCGAAACGGTGGTAACCCAGGTAAACGGCGCGGACATCAGGCTTATGGACATTGGCGAAGTTGCTTTCAGCTTTGAGGACGAAAGTTCCAGTGTGTATATCAACGGTGAAAAGGGCGTCTATGTTTCGGTCATGAAACAAAGCGGCTCAAACTCCGTTGCGGTTGCCGATCTGGTGATGAAACGGCTGGAAAAAATAAAACCCTTTCTGCCCCCGGATGTCACCCTTGAAGTCATGGACGACAATACGGTACAGACTCGGGCCATGTTAAACGAATTAGTCAGTTCCGCCATAGCGGGAATCGTTCTTGCCATGGTGGTACTACTGCTTTTTTTACGGAACATCAACGGCACTATCATTGTGGGTCTCTCTATTCCCCTATCGGTGCTGATTACCCTGCTGGCCATGAGCCTTGCGGGCATTACCCTCAACATGATGACCCTGACCGGTCTTATTCTGGGGCTTGGCATGATTGTCGATTCTTCGATTGTGGTTCTTGAAAATATATACAAATTCCGTGAACGGGGAGAGAAGATCAAGATTGCAGCCGTGCTGGGGGGCGATGAAGTAATGTCATCGATTATCGCGTCAACCCTTACCACGATCTGTGTTTTTCTTCCGATATATCTTTTTAGAAAAGAGCTTGGTCCCATGGGAATTATGCTGGAAGGCCTGGCTTTTACCATCATCGTTTCGCTGATATCAAGCCTCCTGGTGGCGATTTTTTTGATACCCGTGCTGGCAAGTACCTATCTTCCGTTGAACTCACCTGCACAGAAGCCGGTAAAAAATGCGGCGCTTGCCTTTCTTGACCGTGGAATCGGCGGCGCCCTTGCGGGTGTTGCAAAACTATACCGCAGAGTACTACAGGCGGCGTTGAATCACAAAGCGGTAACAATAATTCTTGTGGTCGCCGCCTTTGCCGGTTCCGCCCTTGCGGCTGCCAAAATGAACCTGGCGCTTTGGCCCGATACGAACGCGGATTCGGTGGTCATGAATGTTGAAATGCCCCTGGGTACAAGCTACGAAAACACCCTGGCCATGATGCTGCAATTCGATGGGTATGCGCGATCAGAAATAAAGGGCGCGAAAAGTGTTACCGCTTCGGTGAGCAGCTCCGGTATGTCCTTTACCAGCCAGGGGAAGAACACCGGTATACTGAGCATCAAACTGGACCTGGATTACCTGAATGCCGATTCGGCTAAAGAAGTTATGCGGAAATTGACCCTCCATTGGCAGGATTTTCCCAACACGATCTTCACCTTTGCCTCCACCGACGAATTTAATGATGAGGCGGATATTGAAATTGTCCTGGAGGTGGAAGACGTGCGCGCCGGTTTTAAAGAAGCGCAGGAAATCGTTAAGATTATCAGCGATAACATACATGAAGTGAATGGCCTTGCGATTGACACTAACCCAGGGCTGCCCCAGGTTTCGGTCATTATAGACCGGCAGCGGGCCTATAACTTCGGCCTCTCGGTCGCTTCTGTTGCCTCCGAAATTGCCGCGTCCATGAATGGCGTTACCGCCACCACGCTCCGGTATGCCGGTGATGAATATAATGTGGTCCTTATGTTGCAGGATGAGGACCGCGGTAAAATACCCGATCTTGAACGGATTTTTGTCCGTTCACAGAATGGCGCACTAGTTCCTGTTTCCAATTTTGCCAGCCTTGAAAAAGGCACAGGCCCGGTGAGCATAAACCGCATAGACCAATCGCGGGTTATAACTATCACCGGCATGGTACAGGAGGGATACGAAATAGAGGATACTCAAAAAAAAATTAAAGAGCTCCTTGATCAGGGTGATTTCGGTTACCAATTTGGAGGTGAATTGGAAGAGCGCCAGGGAATATTCAAAACTTTTTTGTTGATACTCACCCTTGCGCTGCTTCTTGTCTTCGGCGTTATGGCTGCCCAGTATGAATCCTTCAAGGACCCGATCATCAATTTTTGTACAATTCCCCTGATCCTTATCGGCGTTACCGCCATTCATATTATTACCGGTCAGTCACTTTCCATGTTTACTATTATGGGTTTTGTGATGCTGGCAGGTATTGTGGTGAATAACGGTATCATTCTGGTTGACTATACCAACATTCTGGTACGGCGCGGCGCGCCGGTTATGGACGCCTGCCTTGAAGCCGGGGAGACCCGTCTTCGTCCGGTGCTCATGACCGCCCTTACTACTATTTTAGGGGTTGTACCTATGGCCTTTTTTCCCGGAGCTTCCGCGACCATGACCCAACCCATAGGCTTGGCGGTTATCGGCGGACTAACATCGGCAACATTTATTACCCTATTCTTTATTCCGGTGATGTATTCGATCATTAACCGGAAAAGAAAGGGTGAAAAGGAAGATATAGAATACTTAACGGGTGTTAAGTTACCATGATATGTATCAAAATGCAAAATATGCTATGCTTAAAAAGAAGGAACACATGATGACCATAAAAAAGCGAATGATTGTTACCAATATTCTTATGATTGCAGTCCCCGTGGTGCTGTGTTTGATTGCTGAATTCTTTGTACGTGCTATTGTGATTCGTGTGCTGGAAGCGTATGGGCTATCCTTCCCGGATAATGGGAGAGGCCCCCCGCCGGGTATTGAACATATGCCATTTATGTATCTCCTGTTCTTTGGGCAAGTGGCGCTCATCATGGGGATTTTCTTTGCAAGCAATATGTTTTTTACCCGCCAACTGGTCAAACAAATTATGGTGGATCATGAAAAATACGAAAACAACCGCCGGGAATTGATCGCCGGTATTTCCCATGATCTGCGGACACCGCTCACGTCGATTAAGGCGTATCTTGAAGGGATAGAAACCGGTTTGGCATCCACCCCGGAAAAAAGAAGCAAGTATTTTTCTATTATCAAGAACAAAACAAATGATCTGGAGCACATTATCAATCAATTATTTTTATTTTCAAAACTCGACATCGGTGAATACCCTATGAATATGCAGAAAGTCAATTTGGGGCATACTCTACCGGAAATGCTGGGTGAACTTGTGGATGAATATGAGCGGCGTGGGCTGGTAATAAAACAAGAGCAGAATGTCGATGATATATATGTCAATGCCGATTACATGCAGTTACGAAATGTTATCATTAACATTTTAGAAAATAGTGTAAAATATAAAACTTCTGAAAAAGCCGTGTTAGTTATCAACTGTTCCTCTCTTGGTAATATGGTTGAAATTAACTTAACCGATGACGGCCCCGGTGTTCCGCCTGATGCGTTGGATAAACTGTTTGATGTATTCTACCGTACTGACCCATCGCGTAGTAACGAAAAAAAGGGAAGCGGATTAGGGCTTGCTATTGCCGATAAAACGATACGGCGCATGGGCGGCAAGATTCATGCGGAATTGCCGGAAACCGGCGGCCTTTCTATTGTCATTCAGCTTCCAATCATTCAAGTTTAAGGATACTATAGAGCCATGAAAATACTCATTATTGAAGATGATAAGGCAATGGCCGATATTGAGCGTGATTTTCTCGAAATGAACGGCTTTGAAATTGAACATGAAACTGACGGCGCAAAAGGTATGGAGCGGGCGTTGAAAGGCGGCTTTAATCTTATCCTGCTTGACCTTATGCTGCCCGGTAAAGACGGTTTTGAAATATGCCGCCACATTCGTTCAAAAACTGATGTGCCTATTCTCATGGTTACGGCCCGCATTGAGGATGTTGATAAAATACGCGGGTTTGGTATTGGCGCAGATGATTATATTTCAAAACCCTTTTCACCCACAGAATTAGTGGCGCGGGTAAAAGCCCATATTGCCCAATATGAACGGCTAAAAAACATAGCCGTAAAAGACGGCGCCTCCTCCGGGGATGCGGAAATTGATTTAGGGTATCTAAAAATTAACCCTGCTACACGGCGTGTATATGCGTTTGATAGGGAGGTAGCGCTTACCAACAAGGAATATGAATTACTGTATTTTCTTGTTTCAAACACAGAAAAAGTTTTCAGCAAAGAGCAGTTATATGACCGGATTTGGGGAGAAGATATGTACGGCGACATTAAAACCGTTACGGTTCATATTAAACGTCTGCGGGAAAAAACAGAGAAAAACCCGATAAATCCTCTGCATATACAAACGGTATGGGGCACGGGCTACCGGTTCAGTGTGTAATTTGTTTTTATAAAACTCTCGAACTGCCCGGATGCAGGGCTACCAAGCATCGAATCAGTGTAAGGGCTGTTCCTACCGAGTATATCATAGGGGCTATGATAAGGTAAGAGGTTTATACATTCTTGAGAATCCGGGGCTATTTGACCGATTATGGGGTACAGAATCTAGGGAATATTCTGTAAGATATGCGGAATAGTTGATCCTCGATGGATCTGGGGATTCTATGCGCCGCCAGAGATGGCCTAATGCCAAATAACAGGAAAACCCCGATCTTTTCTTGCCATAACGCACCAGGTATAGTACATTAAGAATATGCAAGACATTACCGACAAAGAAGGAGAAACCCTGTATGAATATCATGCCGAGCCTTTGCCAGCTACCGATCTCTCCAAAAGCAGTGTCACAACCCAGCAAGGCTTTCGTATGGTGGTGACTGACCGCCTTTCAAAGGACTACATCTTGACCTGGGCAATTGCGGCACATAAAACACCAACTGAAATTATCGGCGAACTGGTTTGGGAAAAGTTCGCCGTTGCCGTGTAAGGCACCGGTGTGACCTGTTCCAAGGTGCCAGGCACTATTTTAGAACCAGCCGAACGAAAAAAATATCTCCTGGAATATGTCTTTAATGAATACAAGACTGAAATAGAAAGGAAATATTTGATTGAAAATAAGGCTATTGGGTACTATACGGTACTTGGTATTAGTTTTGCCGGTTTTGTTGCTTCCTTAATTTATATTGCCAGTGATTTTATTATAAAACCAACGGTTTTAGGTTTCTTAAATGCGGCGAGTGTTATAACCAGTATAATTTACATTTTTTTTATGACTTTTATCGTCTTCTTTCTGAAAAGGGCATTTAGGCCAAAAGATACGGAACACTATAAAATAAAGGAGTTCTGGGAAAAATTACAGGAAGCTGATGATATTCTTGTATATGATTCTATATATAAGAACTTAAAAAAATGTCTTAAATTTAATAGAAAGGAAAACAAAAAAATAGTTAAATATCTAAAACTAACTGATTTTTTTATGATCCATTTGATAATTTTCAATATTTTCTTGACTGCCGTGATTGTTTTTAGTATATTTCTTGAAAAGGGGATAATCCATGTCGAATACTAGCAAACCAAGTCAACCAATTAAGCCACCTGCACCACCAAAACCGCCAAAACCACCTACAATCACGCTAAAAACAACGAGAATAACCGATTCTGTTGATCCGACTAAAGTGAAAGGGATACAGAAAAATAAGAGTGAATAAAGTAATTCACGGTGTATACATTACCCGGCCTGAGTAAAGGGCTGGGTATTTTTTTGTTCCAATTTTTAGATTCTAAGACTGTGCCTTGATTTGAAGGCCGCCGTTGGCGGCGAAGGTTGCTATTATGGTCGTATCTCCCCTCGGTGCCGACCGTGATTTGGGCATTTTTAAGGATTGCAAAAGAGGCTTGGGCCATTTGGAATTTAATGATT
>NZ_AEEA01000106.1 GCF_000297095.1 Treponema primitia ZAS-1
CAGGGTTGCGGTGGCCGCTGCCCCGCCGTCATAGCTGACCGTAATGGTAGCGGTATAACTCCCCACCGCAAGGCCCGCCACAGGCTGTACGGTCCGCGTAGCAATGCTGCTCCCCGCAGCCACCGCATCCCCGGAACCGCCCAGCGTAAAGGCGTCCTTCCCGTCGCCGCTTAGGGTAACCGCGCTGATAGCCGTATCCGCCGTCCCGCTATTGGTAATCGTAATAGGCTTCGCCTCAGGCTGCGCATCGCCATAGACCGCCCCGTCAAAGCTGAGCGCCGTCACCCCCAGGATGGGAGCCGGGCCGGGTTTGGTCCCGGTCTTGGCGGCGGCAGCGGCAGTAAACACGCCGCTCGCCGCCGCAAGGTCCAGCGCCGCCTGGTTAATCTGCGCCGCCGTCGCCGCCCCGTCATCCCGCGCCGCCCGAGCAGCGTCAATGGCCGCCTGGTACGCCGCCTTTTCCGCCGCCGTCACGTAGGAGACCCCCAGGGGAACTTCCGCCGCGTCCTCCCCGCTTGCCGTGCCGGCGATCAGGGTTTCCGCGGCGGTGATGGCGGCGGTAAGGGCGGCGGTGTCCGCATCCACCGCAGGCCCCCCGGCCTCCGGTTTCGATTCAGTAATCCAGGCATCCCGCAGGATAGGGTTCCCGCACCCTGCTACGCAGAGCAGTACCAGTGCCAGCGCCAGAAAAGGCGCCCTCAGAAAAGGCGCCCCGACCTTGGTCGGCAGGCGCC
>NZ_AEEA01000107.1 GCF_000297095.1 Treponema primitia ZAS-1
TCAAATTACGCTTCTAACTAAGCCCCCAAGCGGCATATGCATCGTTATGCGACAAAGGCCCCCCTATGGACCCCTCAGGACGTGGAGAACGCACAACAGGATCAGTTATCGGGGGTGGTGGTGGGAAAGATATGGGGAGGACCCCGAAGGGGAGGGTCCCCATATCTTTCTCAGCCACCAGGCCCCCATACTTCGTATTGTGCGTTCTCGAAACCAAGCTAAGGGGTCCATAGGGGGGGGAAAAAACACTTATCTTTTCCCCCCATTCTGCCGATACCTTAAGTTAGTTTTCTCTGGATCGCGTGGAAGTTTATGTTTTTTTTTGAGAAAATGTCATTTTTTATCTTTCAATTTTAGCGATTTTTCTATAGACTTACAGAAGGAAGGAGCGAATAATGGGCAGTAAGGCTAAAAATATAACCCGCATGTTAAAATTCATACTACGAAGCCTTTATCCAATTGGCGTTTTCTTTCTTTTAACTACTTCTTTGTGGGGACATGGCAAGCAAGAGAATTGGCTGCCCGTGGACGGACAAGAAATATGGCAAAAAGAATACGATATTACAAACCTCAAACGGGGAAAACATAACTTTTTGGTTCGCGCCAGGGATTCCGCGGGGAACCAAACCATCGATGGACCCTATAACATCATCGTGGACCCCAACGCCGGGCTTCCGGTTGTGCGGATCGTTTACCCCGATGCAAATGCGGTAATACGCCAGGATACGGATTTCCTCGGGGTTGCCAGCGGTCGTTTTGGGGTGGACCGGGTCACGGTTCGCCTGGACGATCAGGCGCCGGCCCTGGCGGAGGGCACCGAATACTGGAAATTCCACATCTCCACCTTTGCCCAGGACATAACCCTGATGAGCGGGGTAGTCCAGGAACGGACCCTGCAGGAGGGAAGGCATACCCTCTACGTTAAAGCCCAGGATCTTAAACGGACCGAAGGGCCGGAGCTTGAAATACCCTTCGTATACGACAGAACCCTTCCTTTGGTGGAATTCGTCGGTATAGAAACGGGTCAGCTTGTGTCGGGTAACCTAAAGCTCCAGGGGCAGGCATCGGATTTTAACGGCATTGCTACGGTGGAGTTCAGCGCCAATGGGGGCGCCACCTTTACGGAACTGGATTTTGTACGGAATAGAAAGGACCCCAAAAAGGTTAACTTTATGGTCCCCTTCAACACCACCAGATTCCCCGATGGCCAGGTTTTCTTCCAACTCCGGGCCACGGATACCACCGGCCTTATCAGTACCCAGCCCTATCTGCTCTACGTGGACAACGAACATCCGCTTATCCAGATCCTTTCCCCTGCGGATGGCGAGAATTCCCTGGGGGCTACCAGGGTTACCGGAAGAATACACGACGCCGTGGGACTTTCCAAATTCTACTACGAATGGGTGGGGGAAACCCACGAAATCCCCATACGGCCGGGGGATCCCTACTGGGATATCAATCTGAATATTTCCTACCAAAATCGTAACCCCATACTCCGGGTAACTGCGGTAGACAAAAGCAATAACACAACCGTATTGGTTAAACGCTTTTCCGATAACCGCAAGGTAAAAACCCCGGCGGTTCAAACCGATTATCCCATATCGGGGCTTAACAACCTCGAACCGGATCAGTCCATCTACGGGCGCATTGCCCCGGGCTTTATTCCCTTTTCTATCATCATGGAAGGCAGGATTGAGGAACTTCCCGCCCAGCCGGGCTTCCGGATTTCTCCGGACATGATTCCCCAGGGCAGACGCACCATACGGCTCTGGGCCAAGGCCGAAGACGGCACCGTGGGTTCTCCCTTTACCCTGCGGGTCAACAAACCCCAGGGCAGCGAGGGTGCGATAGACCCCAAACCTTCTCCAATCGTGATAACCAGCCATAAGGCGTATGACTTTGTTCGGGACCGTTCGGTTACCGTCCATGGGCACATCGCCCAGCAGAACCTCAGCAGCGGGGGAGCCGGTCTGGACGCTTCTATCCTGGAAGAGCTTTCCGCCATGACCGATATTTCCCTTGCGGCAAGCCTCTTGGAAGGCGAAGGTGGAGATACCGGCGCGGCGGAATCGACGGTGATCGACGAAGTCCCCTACTCAACCCTCATTGCCCAGGGCGGCGCCTTTAGGCTGGAATACCGGCTTAATCCCCAGGAGGACTGGAGTTCCCTGACTATCCGTGGGGACGGCAGCTTTGAGTTCCCCATCGATCTCAACTCCTTTGGGGAAGGACCCATCCATGCCGAAATACGGACCATCCAGCGGGACCTGCCCGCTATCCCCTTCTATTTCCCCCTGAACCGGGCAATATCAGAACCGGAAGTCGTCTTTATATCCCCCATTCAGGACGGAACCCCGGTTAACGGTTCCGTAACCATCACCGGCCGGGTATACTCCTACGTACCGGTCACTGCCATCGATTTTACCACCGATGACAATATTTTTACCCCCATCCCCATGAAGGCGGGGTTCGAGAAATACGAATTCTCCACCCTCTTCGATTTCACCGCCATGGACAGGGCGGGGGGCACGTTTACCCTCCGGGTAACCGATAAAAGCGGCGATACCTTTTTGGTGCCCCTTAATGTTCCGGTGGACGCCGATTCGGATAATCCGGTTATTACCTATAATAAGCCCATGGAAAGAGAGGTTATCACCGAAGATTTGACCATCACCGGTCTAGCCCGGGATGATGATGGGGTTTACGGCGTCTATTGGCGGCTTGTTAAGCGGGAAGAAAGCGGCGCCGACCGTACCCGGATGTTCGCTTGGGCGGAGGATGAGGAGGAAACTCCCGCACTCTCCACCGATTTTACCTTTATCGAAACCAAGGAGTCCTTCCGTATCGATATTCCCATGGAGTATCTCTCCGATGGTGAATGGCTTATCGAGACTTTTGGCGAGGATATTTACGGCATCCAGGGCGAGGTCTTTACCAGGACTATCCGGGTAAGTACCGCGAATCCCACGGTTACCCTAACAGACCCGGTAATGACCATCTACAACCGCGGGGTCATTTATCTCCAGGGCCACGCTACCGACAACAACGGTATCATGGGGGTCTGGGTATCCATGGATAACGGGAACTCCTACCAGCAGGCGGACGGCGCGGAGGACTGGCGGCTTACCTTAAATACCAACTTCTACGAAGACGGTGAATACGCCCTGCTCATGCGGGCCCGGGACCGTTACGACCGGGAAACCATAGACAGCGCCATGATCAACATCGATAATACTCCGCCGGAAATGGTTTTCCAGGTTCCCTATGACGACGCCTCGGTGGGCAATGATTTGGAAATTGCCGCCCGTATTCTGGATAATATCGAGATACAGGATATCACCCTGGAGGTTATCGCGGTTACGGATTCCACCTTCCGGTTAAGCTTTAACCTTGATACCACCGCTCCGGTTATACTGGAAACCCTGGATATTACCGACGCCCCCGAGGGGGCCTACAATATCCGTATTGTCGCCACGGATCTGGCGGGCAATACCGCCGTGGTCAGCAGGAACGTCACCAAAACAAACGAGGCTGCGGCATCCGAAGCGGCCTTCTTCAACCCCATGCCCGGGGAAGTACATACCGGGGTTATCAATATCAGCGGAAGAACCAAGGGTCTGAAAATACCCCAGGAAGTGCAGATTTGGGCTAACCGGGAACCACTTACCATGATCCCGGTGGATAAATACGGAAACTTCTACTTTAAATATCCCCAGGAAAAGGTGCCCGAGGACGGGTTCATAATCCTTTCCGCAAGCTTCCAAACCCCCTCGGGGGAAACGGTGCTGAGCAATGAGCATCCCATGCTCTACCGCGATACCGGACCTATCGTATCCGTAGAAAGCCATGTTGACGGCGATGTCATCAATGGGCGGCCCTGGCTCAAGGGGAAGGCCTGGATGGAATTTTCCCCGTCCCAATGGGCTTCCATGTCCAAAAATGAGCGCACCTACTATAAAGTAAGCCAGGTAATGGTAAGCTTTGACAACGGCCGGACCTTCCACCGGACTAAGGGCAGCAAGGAATGGAAATTCCGTCTGGAATGCAGCGAGCTTGGCCGGGGTCCCCTGCCCATACTGGTCCGTGCGGAATTCGCCAACGGCGAAATAGCCATACGCCGGGTGGTGGTAACCATAGACCTGGATCCGCCGGAGCTCAAGACCCTTGATCCCGAAGAGGACAGCCTCCACCGGGATACCCTCTATGTGTACGGTACCGCCAGTGAGGAATATTCCTTTGATTCGCTCATGATCAACCTGCGCCCCGGGGATAAGATGCTGTATATGATCCCGCCGATCATCCAGGGGCTTTACATTGATGGAACCGTCTTCGGCGCCACCTACGGCAGTATCGGTATGGGGATTACCTTCTTTGATAATAACGTTAAGCTCCAGTTCCAGGGAGGTCTGGCGCCCACCAGCGACGACAATACCTGGCGTTTCCCCGGAACCGTATTTGGAGTAAAGCTTATAGCAAATATTTACAACCTCCCCTTCCGGTATGTCTTTGGACCGGATTGGGAAATGTTCTCCATGACCTGGGCGCTGGGCGCCAACTTTTCCTACTTCTCCATGACAAACGCCAATGCGGGACCCCAGGTTTTGGGGGCCTTCCTGGCACAATGGGAAATAGCCCGGTTTACCTTCCCCCAGTTTAAGGCCTTCAGTGCCTACGCCTTCTTTATGGAGCCCGCCATCTGGTTCACCACCTCCGACGTGCCCGGGGACGTGGATCGTTTCACGTTCCGTATCTCCTGGGGAATACGGATGAATGTGTTCTAAACTATTAAATAAGGAGGGGTCGGGATATGGAATCCGCAAATGACGATGATGTGAACCGGCTCATGCAGGAGGAGACCGAAAAGGTTATCCACCATATAAGCGCCAAACTGCCAAAGGAAATCCTTGAGTCCCTGGATCAGAATGGGGGTTTGAAAGAAAAACTGTTCAGCTACTTTAACCAGAGTTTCCAGGCCGTTGCCCGGTATGTCCCAAAGGATATTGGGGAGCTCTTGGATCAGGTTGGCGGGGAGGATAAGTTTAACACCCGGGAAGTGGAAAAATCCCTGGTCAATATGTACGGCCACCTCCAAGGCCATATCCAGCGGGGAATAAACGAGCTGGAAAACCAGACGAACAGCCTGCTTCGGCATAACAGCGACAGCGGTGTCTTTATCCGCGGGGATAAGTCCTATACGGTGGTAAAAAGCGCCTTTCGTGACAATCCAGAAAGGCCCAAGACCGTTACGGACCTTAAACTTTGCGTCAATATCCTTGAATCGGAACTGGTCAGCCCCATATTCCACTACCAGGTAACGATGGAATACCTTATCAAGGATATCCTCTCCAAAAATATTATCGAAACCATCGATAAGGAAGTAGAAAAACTGCGGGACGAAAGGCTGGACGAGGGGCTGGATGAATTGTCCGATTCGGAAATTATCATTAATAAATTAGAGAAGGTGGAAGAATTTACCGACGACAATCCGGGACAGGCCAAGGCAAAACGGTATTCCCTCATAGCGAAGGAAATCCTTGACCGCCTTAAGGATACCCGGGCGGAAATAGATCCATCAGAATATGATCAGCTCAATATTCGGGAGAATCTTAAGAAGATCGTGGACGGCGAAAATATCCGCGACCGGGGTTTCAACACCGCGGTAAATTCCCTTACCTCTATCCTGGATAACTCCCGCCTTGGGTTCCAGTATGTGGAAAATTTTAAAAATGCCCGGGAACTCCTTATCCGCGAATACGATGACAGCGATGCTGCGGACCTCCCGGACGAGCATTACCAAATACGGATGCGTTACTACGACGGCAGCCAGATCCTTGAGGAGCGCAAGGCCTACGATGTACAAATGAAGAGCTTCGAGACCGAGATCCTCCACGTATGGGATATACTCCAGCTTATTTACGAGGACAGCAAATCCCCCTTTAAGGTGAGCGACTTCAAGGACCTCACCCTGAAAACCAAGGACCGGCTCCGAAAAATAAACAAGGGGAAACCCGATGCTCTGTACGAGGATATCGAAAAACCCTGGGACGGTCTTAGTTTTGTAAAAGCCGCTGAAACGGATGTGGAAAGGATGAACCGTACCTACACCTACGAAAAGGAACGGATCCGGCAGCGTATCGCATTGATGCGGGAAATGATCAAGGATCTCTACGGCGAATATGAGTACCCGGCGGAACGGCGTTCCCTGGAGGAGCGCTTAAATTTTCTGGAAAAAGAATATACCCGTTTCGACTACGGAATAAACCCCTATCATCTGCACCCGGGCCTGGTGCTCGACGTGGATATTACGTCGATCAAGCGGAAACGGATTACCCTGGAAGCAATGTCCAAGGCCCTCAATGAATTTCTCCAGGGAGTAGCCAAGAGTTTCCAGGACACGGCCTTCTCCGTCCCCAGCCGCCCATCCTTCCCCGCAGCCCAAGGCTTCGGCGATCTGGTTAGCAGTGTTTCCGGCGGCATCTACCTGGACCCGCCGCCACCCGCCAAACCCGCTGAAAAAAAACCCAAGGCCGCAAAGGCAGCCAAAAAACCTGACGACGACAATATCCGGGAAATATAACGGTTTATTCTTTCGGCAGGTTTGGACCAAGTACGTCGCCGGGTTTAATACCCGCACGGGTGAACCAGCCTTGGGGGACTTCCAGGGCGTAGCGGGCGGAACGGCTGGACTGGATTGTACGCAGGCTTTGGGGCTGCATGTCGTGAATTTCCAGGATACGTCCGTCGTAGGCAATATAGGCAATGGAAAGGGGGATCAGGGTATTCTTCATCCAGAAACTAAGTATGTGGTCCCGTTCGAAAACAAAGAGCATCCCCTGCCCGTCCGCAAGGGATTTCCTGCCCATAAGGCCCCGGGTGCGCTGATCTTCCGTACGGGCTATTTCCGCTAGGATAGGCGCCTCAGTTCCATCAGAGCGCAGTATATGTAATTCCAGCGTTTCAAGCCGGCTCTGGGAGCCCGAACCCCCGGCGGCGCAGTTTAGGGCTGCGCAGAAAAACAGTGCTATGCACACTAAAACTGCAAAATAATACCTGCGGCGCCGGGGACTCTTCAATTAAAAACCTTCCAGAAATTCGTTACGGTTAAGCAGATCCCGGGCGCCGTCTGCGGAGGGCCCCACAAGAATCTCGGCGGGGGATAGCTTTAACATTTCAAAATTATACTTATCGATATATTTCACCGTCAAGGGCCGTTCAAGGGATACCCGGGTATCATCGTTCTCCCATACCGCTTCCTGGGGGTTCAGGGAACTGGGTTCCCCGTAGCGCTGGCGGAGGGAAGAAAAAACCGAATAGTGATCCACCAGGGTGGTGTTCAGGGAAAAGGACATGATAAAAACTTCCCCATACCGAAGCTGAAAAAATGCCCGGCGTATGAAGGAAAATCCCTGGGTTTCCACCAGGGTCTGCTCCCGGTCAGAGGGCATCAGGGAAACATCCCGGTCCTCCCGGAAATAAAAAATATTGTCATCCCGAAGGGCTGTCTTAAGTTCCTCAAGACCAATACCTAAGAATATATGGCGGAAACTACGGGACAGAGGGGCCGGTTCATCGGGATTTTCTGTTGGCGCGGTCTCACTATCCTGGGGATAAACAAAACCCGGCAGAGAGAGAAAACATATCAAAATGAGGAAGTAGGGGTATCTCATTACGTTTAATGTCGGCAAATCCGGGATCAAAACTAAGCGCTTTAGTGTCTTGCTTTTTTGGCCGTACTGTGCCGGGATTTTTCGATACGCTGCATATTCCGGTAATATTGGGTTTGCTTGGCGATTTCAAAGACATCAAGTACGCAGATTTTGCCATTGACAAGCTGAATATTCCGGTTGTTCATGAACTTCCTAATCAGCTGGGTACCGTCCGCCGGGGAGATGCCCACCATGTTTATCAATTCATTGGGACCAAAATCAAAAATGTACGATTGCTCAACATTTGAATCCACCCTGCTCTTTTCAAGCTGAATCAACAGGGCGTCGTAAATGCGCCCTATGGGGTCCTCAAGCAGGGTATTGGCGATTTGTTTGTAGATGAACCAGATCCGTTCCGAAAGCAGGGTAGTAAGCTTGGCGATGATCTGGGGCTGGGTGGCGACCATGCGGGCAAAGTTTGCCCGGCTCACCATGAGGAGCATACAATCCTCGTAAGCCACCGCGCAGGCCGTTCTGGGTTTGGATTCCAGCAGGGCCATTTCCCCAAAAATATCCCCGGTTTTTAAGACCGCCAGCAGGACTTCGTTGTTATCGGCAATCTTGATAATCTTCACGGACCCCTTCTGGATAATATACAGCTCGTCCCCCGGTTCTCCTTCGGAAAAGATCATCGTACCCTTGGTGTATTTCCGGGCAGATTCATTTGGGGGGAATACCTGGGGCGGCGATTTTACGTAGGGGGCTATCTTCATCATCCGTTCCCGGGTGGCATTGAAATTAACTCCGCGAGGGCTATGCTTGAGATACTGGGAATAGGCGTAATAGGCCAGGTTGAACTGGCTTATCTTCGCGTAGTATTCCCCCACTATAAAAAGCTGGGAAACATTATCTTCGGAGTTGTTCTTCAGGGTCAGCTTGGTAAGGGCTTCGTCCAGATAGCGCATTCGCCGGGAGAATTGAAGGATAATCTTCATGGCCACCGCGGTGTTTTTTTGAATCAGTTCGCCGTACTGCTCCTTCTGGACCGAAATCAGGGTAACGTCCGTTAAAGCCTGGGCAGTTTCGATATGACTGTGGTTAGACATGGTAGATACGACGGAGAAAAAATCGCCGGGACCTAACAGATTGCCCCCCTCTTCCTCCACCACTTCCACTGCCTTGGAAATCTGTACCTTTCCCTCGCGGATAATAAAAAAACGGTCCGCATTCCGTTTCCCTTCTACCACAATATATGAGTTTTTTTTAAAATTTACAAACGTCAGCAGAAGCGGTGTATTCATAACGACCTATTTAAAAAAGTATAGAAACCCTTACCCATCATGTCAATGAAAGAATTATATTATTAATATATACCAGAAAAACGAAAAAAAAACCTGTTTTTCAGCCATTTTCTTCCCAATTTCCCACAAAAATAATCTCCGGTTCCAACGCTATCCCCAGGGCGTCCTTCACCCTCCGGGCCGCCTGCTCCGTCAGCTTCCGTATATCAGCCGCGGTGGCATTCCCGGTATTGATAATGATATTCCCGTGCCATGGCGCAAGCTGCGCCCCCCCTATCCGGAGCCCCCGCAGGCCAAGCTCATCGATAATCTTCCCCGTGGGCTTCCCGAATTCCCGGTTATTCTTAAACACCGATCCCGCCGAAGGATACCGGTAATGCCCCTTCTCCTTCCGGTCCTGTCTATGGGCTTCCATTTCCTGCCGTATATCCGCCGCCGCCCGTTTTTCCAGGCGAAATTCCGCCGCCAGAATCACTACATCCCGTTTTTGAAAGGGACTCCGCTTATAGGCAAAGTCCCCCGCCTTACAGGGAACCCATACTCGTTGGAAGTTTTCGTCCAGAATCTCCGTTCCCATCAACACGTCGGAAACCTGCTTTTCATAACACCGGGCGTTCATCCACACCGCCCCCCCAACCGTCCCGGGCATCCCCGCTAAAAACTCAAGCCCCCCCCAACCCCGTTCAGCCGCCGCCTCCACCGCCTCATCCACCACGGTCCCCGCCCGCACCTTCACGGAACCGCCTTCCCACCCGGCTCCGCCCGACCAGCCCGTGGTATCCAGCACGATACCCCGTATCCCCGCATCCGCCGCCACCAGATTCGCGCCGCCCCCCAGAACAAACAGGGGTATACCCAAAGCCCGGGCCTGTCCCAAAATTGCCGCCACAAACCCGGGAAAGCAATCCCCCTGGGGCCGCACCCAAAGCTCCGCAGGACCGCCTACCTTAAAGGTCGTGTGGGATGCCATAGGTTCGTTACACCGCATCTCTCCGGAGAAGGCTGTTTCTGCGGCGATAGCTTTGGCGATATCCAGAAGGTTAGTTGAGGTATACATATACCGTAGTATATCGGCAAAGACGGGCGGGGGGAGGGGCATACCCGGCGCTCACACGCTTGTAGAATTCGCTTACGGAGCCCCTTCGGGTCTCCTCCAGCGAGGAATTCCTCGGACCGTAGGTCCGCAATGTGTTCGGCCGGGTATGCCCCTCCCCCCGCCCGCCGGTGTCAGATGGGACGAAGAAAGGTATACCCCGAACCGGGTTCACATGCCGGAGTTTCAGGCTGGGTAGTATTATAGGCGAAGATCCTTTAGCGTAGTATTGTGTGACATAGGCAGGGTTAGGCTTTGGCAATCTGGTCTTCTTTTAGGCCGGTGTAGAGGGCTATTTTGCTTACCGGCTCGTTGTGTTTTTTCATAATCCGGGCTGTCTCAAGCTTGTCTTCTATTTTACCCTCGACCTTTCCTTTGGTTTCCCACCTGGCGGCGGCTCCCAACTCGATAAAAATATTGTCTATAATGGCGTCACCACGCATACCTAAAACCCCCTCGACCTGACGGTCATTGGCCTGTGCCAACATGTATAAATACGCACTCATGGGCGCCTACGCTCTCTCGGTCTAAACCACGGTCTAAACCGACCAGCCAGCGGCTCTCCCCAGGGGGCAGCTTCTTCCGGTTTATGATCTGTATGGGCATCACATGACCCTCTATGAGTGTAATCCCAGCCCATTTTTCCGTCAATCTATACAGGGGTTTTGTAAAAAAAGCTTATAGAGATACTTTATCGGCAAAGACGGGCGGGGGGAAGGGCATCCCCCCGCCCGCCGGTATCACAAAGTATTACCAGGAACTTTCTCCACAAACCGGTTTCGCACACCATAGTGTCAGGCTGGGTAGCAGTATAGGCTAAGACCCCCTTACCGCATTGTGTGACACAAAGCGGCAAGCTACGCCCCGCTCTTCCTGAAAAACTCCCTTTACCGCATTATGTGACAAA
>NZ_AEEA01000108.1 GCF_000297095.1 Treponema primitia ZAS-1
CGCCGTGTTCTTGTTCGACGATGACCCGCCAATGGTTCCCCCGCTCAGGGTGAATAACCCGGCTGTGACAGAGACCGCGCCGCCATTGCCCGCGGCGTTATTAGCGGTGATCGTCCCCCCGCTCAGGGTGAAGGTCCCGCCTGAGACAGAGACCGCGCCGCCATTGTCCGCGCTATTAGCGGTGATGCTGACCTGGGAGCTCGGGGTGTTCAGGGTGAAGGACCCGCCTGAGACGGAGACCCCGCCGCCGTTAGCCGTTGCCGTATTCGCGGTGATGCTCCCTCCGCTCAGGGTGAAGGACCCGCCTGAGACGGAGACCCCGCCGCCGTAATCAGCAGTATTGTAGCTGATGGTTCCGGTGCTTAGTTTGAACTCCCCACTATTGGCCCCACTGCTGGACACATACACTCCGCCGCCGTAAGT
>NZ_AEEA01000109.1 GCF_000297095.1 Treponema primitia ZAS-1
TCCGATGTATGGGAAAAGGGCGGAGAAGGCGGAACGGCTTTGGCGGAAGAGGTAGTCAAACTCTGCGATGTGTCCAACAACTTTACGTTCAGCTATGACGAAAAAGCATCGATTAAAGAAAAGATTGAAGCCATTGCTACGAAGATCTACCATGCGGACGGAGTAGACATTGAGCCGAACGCGCAGAAGCAGATAGCGCAGCTTGAAAAGCTGGGGCTGGACAAGGTGCCGATCTGTATGGCGAAGACGCAATACAGTTTTTCTGACAAGATAGAGCTGAAGGGTGCGCCGAAGGGCTGGCGGCTCAATGTCCGTAACGTGAAGATATCCGCGGGGGCGGGCTTTATTGTGGCCCTCACCGGTGAAATCATGACCATGCCCGGTCTCCCCCCGGTACCCTC
>NZ_AEEA01000110.1 GCF_000297095.1 Treponema primitia ZAS-1
TTGGGGAGACCCTCAAGGGCTACCCGGAAAGCCGGGTCCTTATCCAGGGGCATACTGCTCTGGCGGGGACCATGGCGGGCAGGGTGCAGCTTTCACGGGAAAGAG
>NZ_AEEA01000111.1 GCF_000297095.1 Treponema primitia ZAS-1
CGTCAAGTAACCGTAACCGTCAATTTAAGCGGTGAAAATATTCCAGGGAAGCAATTTTTCCCAATCTTTCGTAGATTCGTAAGTGTCAATTAAACCGCATATTC
>NZ_AEEA01000112.1 GCF_000297095.1 Treponema primitia ZAS-1
GACCGTATGGGTGCAATGGAAGGACCGCTTCATGACTTGCCAGCCCTGGGTGCTCCCCGGCGCGGCGGAGGTGCTCCTAGGCTCAATCCCCCTGGAAAACATGGACCTCATGGTGGACCCCACGGAACGGAAACTAGTCGGCGTCCACGGCGACCAGCCGGTGGGGCGCATTTATTAGCGCTGCGCGAATACGGCGGCGGGCGCCTTTTTTGGGGGGAACCGCCGGGGGCGGGCACGTTCCATGGAAAAGGGAGCAACCGAAGCAGGTGACAAATAGCAGTCCGCAAACCAGAACAAACCTTATCAGCATGTAATACGATATGTATTACACCCACCCCAAATTTCGCACACCAGTCCCCTGATGGACCCCAGCTGAGACAAAATCGGGGGGAGGAGGGGTGTACCCGACCGAGCACATTGCGGACCTACGGTCCGAGGAATTCCCTGCCGGAGGAGACCCGAAGGGGCTCCATAGGCAGACTCTACCTGCGTGCGAGCGCCGGGCACACCCCTCCTCCCCCCGTCTTTGCCGTTCCCGTTCTGGGGTCCATCAGGGGGCACGCTGTTGAATACTTCACCTCATTTTTATACCATAATATAAATACATAAACCCCCAGAGGAGACCTAATGTGAAGATAAGCGCCGATATTCTTTCCAGGGAATTGAAAAAACTATTCAATTTCGCGGTTTTCGGCGTTTTAGACAGTGAATTAAGCCTGGAGCGCCCCCTCTTCCTGCGGGATGGCGCCGGCGTAAAGGATAATCAGATCTATATCACCGACGCCGCCATGACATCAGAATTACCGGAAAAGAAAACCCGTTCCCTCCTTTTATATATACAGACCGATACCGGTATCGGGGCAGTGGACAGATATATTGATTTTTTTGACGCCATACTCGCCTTTCGTGCAATTTCCCTTTTTGATGTCTATGATGCGGTACAGAATATCTATTCCCGTTTTGACAAATGGGATGCGGAGCTTCAGGATATCCTCATCGGGAACGGAGGCGTTCAGGCAATGCTTGATTGCAGTGATCCTGTGTTTAACAACCCCCTTATCCTGCATGATAATTATTTTAAGGTTATTAGTTTTTCTAAGCAGTACGCAGAGGCTTTTCCTTCAATGTCTTTTGCGCCCGAGGAAGGGAAGACCGGTCATATTGGTCTTTCAGAGTACGATGTCTATTCCATGCAGCGGGCAGTCCTGTTCCCCACCAGCAGGAATGGTGTCCGCAGCCTCTATGTGAACCTGTTTCAGCAGAACCGGCTGCAGTACCGGCTGCTGGTGCTGGAACATTCCCGGAAATTCTTCCCCACCGACAGCGCCCTCCTGGAGCACCTGGCGGACCGGGTTCAGGCGGTTCTGAGCGGCCTGCAGGACAATGCGGCTGAGCGGGTACGGTTACCCGGCATTATCAGGAATATTCTTGTGGAAGAATTTTCCAATCCGGTTTCTGTCAGGGAACAACTTGATAAATTCAATTGGCTTCATAATCATCAGTATATATGCATGAAGGTTTCTCTTGACGATGGCAGTGTAAAAAAAGTTTCGCTGCCCGCAATTTGCGAGGGTATTAAAAAAATTGTCCCCGGTTCCTGTGTTTTTGAGTATGATTCCGCAGTGGCGGTATTTATTAACCTGAATGAACCGGGAGAAAACAATCCCGGCGCCTCGGTGGACAGTTTTGACGGATTTTCCGGCGAAAAAACCGACCGATTTTCGATATTGATGGGAACGTTCCTTATTGAAAACAACCTTAAGGCCGGGGTCAGCGCTCAATTCTCCGGATCGGGCTTTGAAAACATCAAACCCTATTATACCCAGGCAGGAATTGCCTTAAACCTGGGCAGCCGTGATAAACCGATGGCACACCTTTACTACTTCAATAGTTTTGCTAAACTCCAGATCCTTGAATCCTGTACCCGGGACTTACCGGCTTCCCTGATCTGCGCGCCGGAATTAATTGCCCTGAAGGAATATGATCGTAAGCATAAAACTGAATTATACCTGACCCTTTCCAAATATCTGCAAAACCATCTGAGCCATACCCAGACCGCAATAGAATTGGCTATCCACCGCAGCACCCTTATATACCGCCTTGAGAGGATCCGCAGTATAAGCTCCCTTAATATTGAGGACAGCAATAACCAATGGTACCTTCTTCTTTCGTTTAAACTTCTGGATCAGGGCGATTCCTACAAAATGTAGGAAAGGGCTTATTAAAATTCCTGCAATGTTGTGAATTGCCTGTATATAAAAACCATATGATAATTACAATAAATCAAATGTAAATGGAGAATTTAATGATTTTAATAGGTGAAAAAATCAATGGTTCAATTCCATCAATGGCAAAGGCAATTGCGGAAAAGAACGAAGCCCATATCCGCGATTTGGCGAAAAAGCAGGCGGATGCCGGGGCAAGCTTCATCGACGTATGCGCTTCGGTACCGGAAACCGAGGAGCTTGATACCCTTAAGTGGCTTTTCGATCTGGTACAGTCCGTAACCGATGTCCCAATCTCCATTGACAGCCCCAGTGCAAAGATCATCGCCCAGGCGATTCCCCTGTGTAAAAGGCCGGGCTTGATCAATTCGGTGTCCATGGAAGGGGATAAGGTGGATACCATATTCCCGCTCATTGCAGAAAGTAAATGGGAATGTGTGTGCCTGTTAAGCGACGATACGGGGATACCCAAGTCGGCGGCGGACCGGCTGCGGGTTTTCGGCAATCTGATGAAAAAGGCGGAGCAGTACAAATTGTCTCCCAACCGGCTGCACATCGATCCGCTCATAGAAATGATCTGTACCTCCGAGGACGGCATCGCCAAGGTTACCGAAACGATGCAAAAGGTTAAGGCCCAGTACCCCACGATTCACCTGACCGGCGGGGCAAGTAATATTTCGTTTAATCTGCCCATGCGGAAGTTCATCAACCGGGCTTTTATCATCCTGGCAATGAACGCCGGCATGGACAGCGCGATCATCGACCCCCTGAACAAGGATATGATGGGTCTGATCTATGCGGCGGAAGCCCTGCTCGGCCAGGACGAACTGTGCATGGAGTATATCGGCGCCTTCCGGGATGGTCTCTTTGGAGAGGGTAAGTGAGCTTTCCCCTGAAAAAGCTCTTGGAGAAATTGGTCTACGGGCTAATTTCTCTTTTAAACAGTGATATTCGCAGATGCGAGTATATATACCTTTGTAAATAGGAGTTACGGTATGTCTAAAATTGATGAAATAGCTCAGGCTGTGGAAACAGGAAAGTCAAAGCTTATTGAAGGGCTGGTAACGGAAGCTCTGGGAGAAGGGATTGAACCGGTAAAAATCCTCAACGAGGGGATGATTAAAGCCATGGGTAACGTTGGGGAGAAATTCCAGAAATCGGAAATCTTCGTTCCCGAAATGCTGGTTGCTGCCCGGACTATGAAGAAGGGCGTAGAGGTATTAAAACCGAAGCTGGCAGCGGGGGACACCACCCGTCTGGGGAAATGCATCATCGGTACCGTACACGGGGATCTGCACGACATCGGCAAGAACCTGGTGGCCCTGATGATCGAAAGCGCCGGGTTTGAGGTGATCGATCTGGGGGTTGATGTGGCTACCGACACCTTTGTAAGCGCCATCAAAACCAACCCGGATACCAAGGTTGTGGCCCTGTCCTGCCTGCTGACCACCACCATGCCCTCCATGAAGGAAACTGCCGCGGCGATTAAGGCCAGCGGTTTGTCGGGCTTTAAGCTCATCGTGGGCGGTGCGCCGATCACCGAAGACTTTGCCAAGCAGGTCGGCGCCGATGGGTACACCACCGATGCCGCCAGCGCTGCGGTGCTTGCCAAAAAACTGGCCAGCTAATTTCACGTAGCCCAAATTAAGGGGTCACGGATCACGTGGCCCCTTTTTAAGCTTTAGAGAGGCGTGTATGGCGGAAACGATTGAAGGGATTAAAGACTTAGCTTTGGATTGCGGATTTACCCACGCCGGTTTGCTGGATGTGGATGTCATACGGGTGCGCGAGGAAGTACGCGATGCCTGCGCGGTGAATAAGTGCAAGGCCTATGATGCAAACTGGGCCTGTCCGCCCGCCTGTGGTACCCTTGCCGAATGTGATTCGACCATGCATAAATTTAAGCGGGGTGTTCTCTTTCAAACCACCGGTGTTTTGGAGGACGCCCTTGATTATGAATCCATGGAGTTGGCCTCCGAGGAGCACAGGAAGCATCTTGAGGAATTTACAGACAAGGTGCGGAAACTCTATCCTGGCTGTGTCATACTCGGCGCCGGGGGCTGTAAACGGTGTGAAAAGTGTACTTGGCCGGATAATCCCTGCCGTTTCCCCGAAAAGATGGTTTCCTCCATGGAAGCCTTTGGTTTGGTAGTCAGCGATGTGTGCAAGGATAATAATCTGCCCTATTATTACGGACCCAATACCTTAACCTATACCGGTTGTGTTCTCCTGGAGTAGTTTTATATGGGTTCATCTTTCCCACAAATAACCGTGCAATTGGCGGATAAAAATCAGATCATTCCCCTTACCGAGGGGAGTGATCTGCTCAGTGCCCTGCGTTCTGCGGGGGTCTATGTTCCTGCAATCTGCGGCGGCCGGGGAACCTGTGGAAAATGCAGGATAAAAGTTATCTCCGGGAACCTGGAACCCCAGCCGGCGGACCTTACGTTTTTTTCCCCCGCGGATATCAAGGCCGGTTTTCGGCTTGCCTGTAATACCCTTCCCCGGGAGGATATCAGCATCCTCATACCCGATACGGGTGAACAATCCTTTCACGCACTTAACAGTTTTGACTTGGGAAGCATCGGCGTCTCGAATGCCATTGCTCCCCAAAGGGTGATCCTGGAACGGAGTCCCCTAAGCTTTGCCCGCCAGCTTGCGGAGAGCAGGGCGGGGCGCATCTCCCTCAAGGAACTGACCGAAATTTCCCGGTGCGCCGATATGGCCGCCGCAGTGGCCGCCGCCCCGGTTCCCGCTAACGGCAGCCCGGCCCCGGTGAACGAGGTGTGGTTATACCACGACAAGGGGACCATCCTTGCGGTGCGGGATAAGCCCAATGAAATCTACGGCATTGCCATTGATATAGGAACCACCACCATTGCCCTGGCCCTGGTGGACCTGCAAAAGGGAACGATTAAAGGCCGGGTTTCCATGGTGAATAAGCAGCGGGAATTCGGCGCCGATGTTATAAGCCGGATACAGCGGGCGAATAAGGGGGATCTGTCCCTCCTCTCCGGGAGTGTGCGCGCTCAGATTTCTGCGGGAATAAAAGAACTGTGCCGGGATGCCGGTATAGCCTCCGCCGATGTGTGCAAGGTGGCGGTGGCGGCAAATACCACCATGCTCCACCTGCTCCTGGCCCTGAGCTGCAATACCCTGGGGACATTCCCCTTTACGCCGGTCACCCTGGACTTTGTCACCTGCACCTTCGGCGAGCTTTTTGAGGGGGATCTTTCCTGCGATATTACCATCCTGCCGGGCATTTCCACCTATGTTGGAGCGGATATCAGCGCGGGGATCTACTTTACCGAAATGTATACATCCCCTGAGCCGTCCCTTTTAATGGACATAGGCACCAACGGAGAGATGGTCCTGGCCTTTGATGGCAAACTACTCTGCGCCGCCACCGCAGCGGGACCCGCCTTTGAGGGTGGCAACATCCAGTGGGGAACCGGAAGCGTTCCCGGGGCCATATCGTCGGTAAAGTACCGGGACGGGAAGTTTGACATAAAAACTATTGCGGACAGTCCTCCTGTGGGTATCTGCGGGTCCGGGGTGGTGGACGTAATTTGGGAAAGCCTTAAAAACGGACTTATCCAGGAAAGCGGCCGGTTTGACAAAACGGTTCCCGCATCCGGACTTTTCCTTGCCCAAACTAAGGATGGGCAGGATATCAACTTCTGTCAAAAGGACATCCGGGAATTGCAGCTTGCCAAGAGCGCCATCTGTTCCGGCATCGATGCCATGGTCAGACACACCGGGCTTACCTATGCTGATATCAAAAACGTCTACATCGCCGGCGGCTTCGGGTACAACCTTAATTTTTCAAGCGGCGCCGGAATCGGCCTCATTCCCCCTCCGCTGCAGCCTAAGATTAAGCTCATCGGAAACAGCGCCCTGGGCGGAACCGTCAAGTACCTCCTGCAACGGGATAGCGTAGAAGCAATGAACACCATCATCGCCCTTGCTTCGGAATACAGTCTCCCCGAGGATAGTTATTTCAACACCATATTTATTGAAAATATTAATTTCGAGGCAGGCGGTTCCTGATGGACCCCAGAGCGGAAATGGCAAAGACGGGAGGGGGAAGGGACATCCCCGGCGCTCGCACGCTTGTAGAGTCTGCTTCCGCAGCCCCGCTGCGCGGGTCTACTACAGCAGGGAATTCCAAATGTGCTCGGCCAGGGATGTCCCTTCCCCCTCCCGCCCTTGTCGTCAACTGGGATCCATCAGGGGTATAATACATACCATATATGTATTACACCCACCTCCATTCCCCCTCCCCAACCATTAGAGAAGGTACATAGCAACCAAGCCCTCCCGCACCGGCCCCCCCTGATGGACCCCAGCCGAGACAAAATCGGGGGGAGGGAGGGGCATCCCCGA
>NZ_AEEA01000113.1 GCF_000297095.1 Treponema primitia ZAS-1
CGATTCCTAATTCCAATCTGTTCCCACGGCAAAATCCCCTGCCGCCGCCGCAGCCGGAATGGCCGGCGCATCCGGGACGCTCTCCTTGCCTGCCTGGGCGGGCAGGGCCAGGACTTCCCGCGCTCTTTCCGCCGGGTTTGCGATTTTCCCGGTTTCGGTATCCATGGTCACTTTATGGCCGGCGCCCACATATACGGCGATCCCTTCGTTTCTTCTTACATGGACCCGCCCTTCGGTAACCCGCAGGCTAAGGCCGTCAAATTCAAAACTGGTCCCCCGTACCGAAGCGGTTACCGTAGGGCTCCGTACCGTAAAGTCTGTCCTTCCCCCTGCGGGGGGCGAAACATCCGCCCTGACCCTCCCGGTTTGCAGGTACAGCCCCACCTGCTCATTGCCCGCAAGCTCCTGTATTTCCTGCAGGGTCAGCCGGGTCAGGGGCCGGACCGTGAGCAGGGAATTTCCCAGGCTGATCAATGCCGTGCTATTAAACCCCGTGGATATTGCCGTTGCCGTCTCTATACGCTGCCCCACAATGGCGGCAGTCCATCCCGCCGCCCCCGGCGCCCGTAGCTCCACAGTCCCGCTGAATTCCCGGATAAACGCCCGCTCTTCCCCGGTATTCTGGGCGGATAAAGTCCCGCATACAAACAGCAGAATTACTGCGATCTTTTTCATCTCTGTCTCCTTTTTTCAATAGCGGCAAATTACAATGACAACGTTATTCCCGTCGAAATTTTCCATTGCACCGGGGTGTCCTGGTAAAACGCGCCTCCCAGGCCCGGAAAAAAGGCCCCGCCCTCAAGGGTAAGCCGGATAGCCGATTCAGGCGCCCATGCCGCAGAAGCGTACAGCTCGGCGCCCAAAAAGGGGGAGCTTGAGCCAGGGTCCAGATCGGCATTGAAATAGGTTTCCCGGTCGGTTCTGATAAAATAGGCCGCCCCCGCAGCAGCGGATACTTCGCTGTGCAGCCGGACGGTATAGGAGCCGTTTAGGCTCATGAGGGCGGAAATCCGGGGAGTAAATATTTCACCCTGACTGATGCCGTTCAGGGGCAGAAAAGCCCCAAGGAAGTCACTGGTTGCCCCGCTGGACCAGCGGATCCGCGCAGAAAGCATGTCCTGCAAAGCGCTCGGGGGTTCCCAATCCGCGCCGCCTGAAACGGCGAAGCCCAGCTGTAGGTCCTGCTCTTCAATAAATTCCACTGAGGCGGCAAGGTTCAGGGTGAGGGGTTCAATGGGCGTAAAAAAGTAATGACCCAAAAGGTATTGGCTGTGAAGAGAGTCCTGCCCGTTGAGGTCAAATTGGGCAAGGCCGTTCAGGGCCAAAAAAGTCCGGCTGGTCAAATCGGGAAACTCCCCGGTAACAGCGAACAAAAAACGCCGGGATGCTGAATAACTGTCCCCATCTCCATAGTCCAGGGATTTATGGTAATTGTCATAGTCCTGTTTGGTCAGCAGTATCGCTGCGCTTTCCTTGTACAAAAGCCCGGTATAATAGACCCCCAGGGAAAGCCGCGCCTTATCAAATAAAAAAGCGCCGTTCACACCATCAAAGAGCCCTGATACGATCATTTCCGCAGAATCTTTAACAGGCTGCCGCCCGAAACTTACATAGGCCCGGGAAAGAGGCCGCCAGGTAAGTTCTGTCCGTTCCACTTCAAAGAGGAGAGGATCCATCTCTCCGTCCTCATACTCCGCAGTTAAACGCCCGGAAGCATAATACGAAAGCCCTTCCTGTAAAACGCCGGAAATCCATGGGGTCATGGTCCCGGTAAAAACGAAATCACCCGCATCATCATTGATAGTACCGTATTCCGGCGTTATGCCGAGCACGAGCCCAAAATCCGCTCCAAAGGCGGTAAACCCGGCGGCAAGGAGCAGCAAAAGGAGAAAACCTGTTTTTAATTTCATAGTTCTCTGTCCCCAACCAGGCTAAGCACATTCCCCAGGATCTGCAAAAATCGTTCCCCCGTTACTCCCCTTGCGGGGTCGCCGGGCGGGGGGATAAGCCGACGGTACGCCAATTCCCGGTAGGCGTAGTGCGGCCCCGGGAAGGTCCTGTAGAGAAATCCGCCCTTGAGCTCAAAGGCTTGCATAATAAGATAGGAAAGTTCCCCCAAATTGACCGGGCTGTCCCCGGGTTCGGGCAGCCAGCGCTGCGCAACAGCAAAACTAAAGGCCGTGTCCATGTCATTGGAAAACGTATGGGGGGTACGCGCCCCTTCGGAAGCGGTCAACACAAAATAAGCGGCTTGGCGGCGGTTTAGCTCAGGGCTTTCCAGTACCCCGTCCATAATGGAAGCGGTCTGGGCATGGGCAAACCCGGGGAACAGTAAAAATAGAAGGATAAAAATGAATGCCATATCATATACTATATTCTGAATGGTTTGAAATGTCATTGAAATTGAATTATAAAATTTAAAAAATAATACACAAATAGTGTCGTTTGCGGGAGTTTACTCCCGATTATTAAAAAACCGGGAGTAAACTCCCGGTTTGTAAAATCACACTATTATTGTATCCCGGAACCTAGAGCTTTGCTAATTCTTCCCGCTTCGTAAGCCCTGTCTTAAAGTAAATATGGCTGATATGGTTTTCCACGGTATGTAAACGTAACGAAAGGGCCTTTGCAATCTGGTGATTATCATAATGCTGTTTTACCAGGGCCAGGGTCTCCCGTTCCCGCCGGGTAAATTTAGCGTACACATCGGGCTGTGCGTTGATTTTAATTTCCAGCCGGGGATCAATAAACAGCTCCCCCCGCATCACCGTATCAATGGCCTGCAAAAGTTCCGTTTCGCCTGCCGATTTCGGCACATACCCCATGGCCCCGTTGCCGATGGCCGACCTGATGCGGAAGGGATCCTCATACACTGAACATACCAACACTGCGGGTATTTTGGCTTTCCGCAGGTCGCAGTATTTTTTCAGGTACCCAATAAAATCAAGCCCGTTCTCCTCTCCCAGGGAAATATCCAGAATTACCACATCCACCGGAAAATGAAGCTCCATAACCCGCTGCGCCGCCTCCAGGGAACCCGCCTCCCCGGCAATGGAACAACGCCCCGTATCGGTCAGGCAGGAGGCCAAACCCCGCCGTGTCAGCGGATGATCTTCGATCAATAAAACCTTGATTTTATCTTTACCCATCCTTTTAACCCCGAATCAGCAAGTTAAACCGACTATACAACGGTCTTTGAAAAAGAAACAAGGGATGGTAATGGGCGGATCTGCACGACGACAAACGGAAGTTTTACGGATCCATCGATAATCTTCACTTAATTATAGAAAATTATTGACAAATTGATATTTTCTTCATATAATTATAGATTATGATAAACAGACCGGAATACCTGGCGGATCTGCTCAGGTGGAAAGACAAGGACGACCTTATAAAAATTATTACCGGGGTCAGGCGCTGCGGTAAGTCAACATTACTCATGCTATTCCAGGATTATTTGAGGAACAATGGTGTTAAGGATAGCCAGATTCTGGACATCAATCTTGAGATGGCGGCAAACGATACTTTACTGGACTGGAAAGCGCTTCACCGGTATGTGGAAGGCCATGCGGCAAAGGGCAAAAAGACCTACGTTTTGCTTGACGAAATTCAGATGGTAAGCGATTTTCCCAGGGCGGTAAACAGTCTGCGGCTCAAGAAGAATATTGACGTTTATGTAACCGGTTCCAATGCTTCCATGTTATCCAAGGATATAAAAAATGTTCTTGGCGGTCGGACCATCGAAATTAAGATGCTGCCATTTTCTTTTAAGGAATACCTCTCATCGTTCCCTGAGAATGATCGGACAGAGCTGGATAAGAAATACAACGACTATGTGACCCGAGGTTCGTTTCCCCAAACAATAGAGTTTTATACGAATACCGCTGCTTATGATGAGCGGGCATGGCATACCTATATGGACAGTGTGTATAACACCATCATAGTTAAGGATGTCCTGTCCCGGCAGGGGATTCAGGAGTTCTCTAAACTGGAGCGGGTTATCGCTTTTATGTTCAGTACTATTGGGAGCGAGACTTCTATCAATAATATGGGAACCACCATTAACAATGATATGAAGGGTAAACCAACGGATAGTAAGATCCATGCGTTGACCATTGAAAGGTACCTTGAAAGTCTGCTTGACGGTTATGTGTTTTACAAGGTTAATCCGAGCTATTTGAGAGGTAAGAACCGGCTTCGCAGTAATGCTAAATACTACGCGGTGGATGCGGGCCTTCGGTACTTCCTTTTGGGCGGTACTGCAATAAACGACGCCGGCCATGTACTCGAAAACGTGGTGTACCTGGAACTGCTTCGCCGGGGCTACGATGTGGAGTTTGGTAAGATAGGTGATACTGAGATTGATTTTGTCGCCCGGAAGCCCGGCGGGAAGGTAGAGTATTATCAGGTGACACAGACTTTGATGGACAAGAAGGTTCTGGAGAGGGAATTGGGGCCGTTGCAGCAGATACAGGACAATTACCCAAAATTTATATTAAGCCGGGATTATGATAGCAGCAATTTTGCCGGTATCCGGCATATCAATGTGCTTGAATGGTTGACGAAGAAATAGATTTCTATTGTAAACAAAAAAAGACGGTACAGCGGATACGCCATACCGTCCTTATCGTTTTTTTACATCCGCCCGGTGCTATTTGCCACGGGACACCTTCCTTTTTATAATCCTTTAGCCTATCGCTGCAGAACCGGTTTCGCCGGTCCGGATACGGATGCACTCTTCCACGGGGAGGATGAAGATTTTTCCATCCCCGATTTCCCCGCTGCGGGCGCCGCGGATTATGGCGTCCACCGTGGGCTTTACAAAGTTATCGTTCACCGCAATTTCAATGCGTACCTTCTTTAAAAGGTTTACTTCAATCTCAACACCGCGATACTGCTCGGTGTAACCTTTCTGCTGACCGCAGCCCATGGCGTTGGTTACGGAAATCTTGTAGACCTCGGCCTTGTACAATTCCTGCTTAACTTCGTTCAGCACATGGGGCTGTATATATGCAATAATCAGTTTCATTCTTTGCCTCCTCCTTACATGTTACTGAAAATCTGGAAGCCTGCGTAAGCTTCCGACTTGTGTTCGCTGCGATCGAGTCCTATCGCTTCTTCTTTGACACTGACCCGCAGTCCTACGGTCGCCTTAATCAGGAGGAAGAGGATAAGACTGGTGACGGCTGCCCATGCGCCTACGGACACGATGCCAAGGGCCTGGATGCCAAGCTGGGTGAATCCACCGCCATGGAGGACGCCAACCGCGACGCCGTCCACCTGACCCCAGATACCGACCGCCAGGGTACCAAAGATACCGCAGACCAGGTGTACCGATGCGGCGCCGACCGGGTCATCGATCTTAAGAACCTTATCGATAAACTCGACCGAGAGAACGACGAGCACACCGGCGATAAGGCCGATGGCAACGGATGCGCCGGGACTTACCACGGCGCAGGGGGCGGTAATACCCACAAGACCTGCCAGAAGTCCGTTCAGTGTCATGGAACAATCGGGTTTCTTGAACCAAATCCAGGAGAAAAACAGCGCCCCGACAGCCCCTGCGGAAGCCGCAAGAAGTGTAGTAACGCAGACACGGGCAATATTAAGGCCGCTCCAGATTCCGCCATCCCCCACGGTTGCTATACCGGTTGAAGCGCCGTTGAAGCCGAACCAACCGAAGAACAGAAGAAGCACACCGAGGGCCGCATAGGGGATATTATGTCCCGGAAACGCTTTAACCGAAACTTTTCCGTCCGCCCCTTTGGTATATTTCCCGATACGGGGGCCCAGGACCGCAGCGCCCATCAGAGCCGCCCAGCCGCCCACAGAGTGGACCACCGTGGAACCGGCGAAGTCGTGGAAACCAAGCTGTGCAAGCCAGCCATCGCCGCTCCATATCCAGTGACCGGAAATGGGGTAAATAAACGCCGAAATAAAACAGGTATAAATCAGGTATGACTTAAACTTGGTCCGTTCCGCCATGGCGCCTGAAACAATGGTCGCCGCAGTGGCAGCAAAAACTACCTGGAAGAACCACGATTTGTAGAAGCCGCCGGAATCAAAGTCCAGTCCCATAGGACTATGGAAAAACTCCGAGGTACCGATAAATCCGCCCTTATCCTGGCCGTACATGAACGCCCACCCTATGGCCCAATACACGATTGCGCCTAAGCAAAAGTCCATCACATTTTTCATGGTGATGTTGGTGGCATTTTTTGCCTGGGTAAGACCGGTCTCTACCAGGGCAAATCCCGCCTGCATGATAAAGACCAGGATTGCACCCAGGAACAGCCAGATCACATCAAGCGAAAATCCCAGGGATTCGATACTTTCCTCGGCAAAGAGGGAAACGCCCCCCATGCACAGGGTTAGTATCAACAAAACAAACAACTTTTTTCGCACCTTTTTGTCCTCCTAATACGTTGTTAGTATATGTGTAGCAAGGACCATGCCAAGTAGGGGGAAAGGGAGAAGAACGACACGTAATTCGCAGTTTAGCTAGGATTTAAACACAGAGATGTGGAGGAAACACGGGGGACACGAAGAAAACACAGAGACACGGAGGAAACACAGAGAGCACGGAGGAAGCGAGGGGGGATCGGGGATACATTATTCTTTTCCTCCCCTCTGTGTTTTTCTTCTTCCCTGTGATCCTGATTTTCTCATTATTATGGCTTTCTACGTTTTTGTACCTTTTTTAACTGTTCCTACATTTTTGTTGTTCTGTAGAGGCGCCAGTTGATACCGTAGTGATGGACCCGAAGGCCCATTTGCCGTTCGGTAATGCCAAGGCGGCGGGCGGCGGAGGCCATATTACCGTCGGCGATCTTCAGGGCCTCTACGATAAGCTCTTTTTCCATGCGGGAAAGGGCCGCTTCCAGGGTGGTGGTGGGCTCGGTATTGGTGGAGGCCGCAGACTGCAGACTGGGGGGGAGGTCGTAGGAGTGGATCACCTGGTCCTTGGAGAGGATCACCGCACGCTCGATGGCGTTTTCTAACTCCCGGACATTGCCGGGCCAGGAATAGCTGGTAAGGAGGTCGATGGCGGGGGTAGATATGCGCTTGATGAGCTTGCCGTTCTTGGCGGCGTACTTTTCGGAAAAGTAATCCGCCAGGAGGACGATGTCGCTTTTCCGTTCCCGCAGGGGGGGGATCTGGATGGGGAATACGTTGAGCCGGTAGTAGAGATCATCCCGGAAACGACCGGACTTGACCTCCTCTTCCAGGTTCCGGTTGGTGGCGGTGATGAGCCGGACATCGACCTTAATGGTAGAGGTTCCGCCCACCCGTTCAAGCTCCCGCTCCTGGAGCACCCGCAGGAGCTTTACCTGAACCTGGGGGGAAAGTTCTCCGATTTCGTCCAAAAACAGGGTTCCCGAATGGGCTAGCTCAAAACGGCCTTTGCGCTGCTTGTCTGCCCCGGTAAAGGCCCCCCGTTCATGGCCGAAGAGCTCGCTTTCAATAAGGCTTTCCGGGATAGCGGCGCAGTTGACCTTAATCAGGGGCGCCCCCACCCGTTTGGAGAGCCGGTGGATTTCTGCGGCGATAAGTTCCTTGCCGGTACCGCTTTCGCCGGTGATGAGCACCGTGGCGTCACTGGGGGCCACCCGGGAAAGCATCTCGTGGACGGTCCGCATGGCGTTACTGGTTCCGATGATCTCGCTTCCCGATATGATCCGGCCGCCGCTCTGGTCCCGGTTGATCCGCTCATCCACGGCCATGCCGCCGTTCTGGTGGAGCCGGAACTGTTCTTCGGTAATCCGCTCACGGAGTTTGGCGGAATCCGCTATTATAGAAGAAACCTTCTCCAGAAAAGCCCGATCCCCGGCTATCCTGGCTTCCACATCCTCATGCAGGATCCGCCGTTCCGCGCTGAGGGTACCGATCACGGCGCCTCCGGACCGTATGGGTACGCAATAATAGGTAAGCCCCACCATGTCTGCCTTAGCCCGGTTTTTAGCCCGGTTGAGGAAGTGGGTTTCCTTGGAAAGATCCGGGACGGTGATGGAGATCCCCGATTCAAAGACCCGGCCCACCAGGCCTTCTCCCAGGCGGTAGATGCCCCGTTTTTTTTCTTCGGCGCTTAAACCGTAGGCTTCCTCAACCTTGAGGAGCCCCGTGGCCCGATCCAGAAGCGTAACCATCCCCCAGGTCAATCCCGCCCGGACTTCCAAGAGGCTGAGCAGGGGACCTAAAGCTGTCCTGAGTTCAACGTGTTTGTCAAAGGTTCGGGCTATATCGAACAGAAGTTCCAACTCATCCCGTTCAGAAACGATTTCGGATTGCATAAAAAGATGATACTACGAATATGTAGGATTTGCTAGCGCTATTTTACTATTTTTTCCGTTCATCGATCTTGGTGATAACAATATTGGACAGAATTTTGTATTGCGGGGGAAGCAGTTCCGCATCGGGGGCATCGTACCGGGCCAGGAGCTCCCTGAATTCGGATTCCGAGAGTTCATATTTTTTTTGCTTGTAATGGATAAAGGCAATCTCGTACTCTGCAGCACAGGCATAGTCGTTGCTTGAGGGAAACCGCTCCAGTATAGTTTCATAGTATCCCAGGGCCTGATTATACCGGTTCCGGTCCGAAGCTTCCTGAGCCCGCTGCACTATTTCCGCCGGGGTGGCAGTATCCGGGATATTCACCGGCCCGGAGGAGCAGCTTGAAGCTAACACGACAACAGAGGTAAGAAGGACAGTTAATTTGAGGAAACGCATACCTTTTTTATACTACGGGATACGGGTAAAAACAAGGTCACGAGTCACTTTTTACTCTTCAGTGCCTTGAAAGAGGACGTACAATTCGTCCTTTTCGGGGAGGCTCTTTTTCAGTTCCCGGATATAGGTCCGGGTATCGCCCATTTCCTCGTAGGTGTCGCAATTATCAAGATAACGCCGGGTTATGGTGCAATACTTATAGAGCTTTTCCTCACCGAGCTTCTTTTTCCACTTTCCGGCGGCGCAACGGATCCGGAGTACGTACCGGTCATCGCCGGTGGATTTTTCCGGGACCAGTTTACAATGGATACAATTGGCGCAGTAAATTTTTCCGGCATGAAAATCCTGCTCTTCCGTCGGATAGTCATCCGCCGGGTCAATCGATTGATGTTTCTCCTCTTCCTGTTCCTCCACGTCCGCAATCCGGATCATACGCTTACCACCTTTTAATTCTTTCTTAACTGAGCAAATACTCTGAAATATCCCGGTTTTAGTCAATATGTATATATATTGACTAAAATAAAGATTTATGCAAATTTATACATATGAAAAAGCATCGATACCGTCCCCGCGTAATGGCGGGGCCTCGCTTTTAAGTTCCCCCCCCTGTATTCTTATAAGAAATTTATCGGTATTTTTTGAACGGGATATTATTCTTTATCCCGATGAGGAGGTTCGCTTTGATCGTTGGCATTATCGGCGCCACCGGATATGCGGGCGCCGAATTGGTTCGGCTGCTTGCGGGGCATCCCGGGGTGACCGGGTTCGCCTTGGCTTCGGTAAGCTATGAGGGTGACCGGATTGAACATATTTATCCCAATTTTTTGGGGAAAATCGAATCTACCCTGGTAAAACCGGAGGAGGTGATTTCCCGGTCCCAGGTGGTTTTTGCGGCCCTGCCTCACGGGGTGGGGGAGCCCTTTGCTAAGACCTGTATTGAAAAGAGTATCCCCTTCATCGACCTTTCTGCGGATTTTCGTTTTGACGATGACGAGGAAACCTTCGCCGCCTGGTATGGTAAATCATTTGTATATAAGGAATTACGAAACTATTCCGTCTACGGGCTCCCGGAGTTGAACCGTTCCCGTATTAAGGAACTGGCTTCTTCGAAAAAGCTTATCATTGGTAACCCCGGCTGTTATCCCACCGGAGCTTCCCTGGGGGCCTTCCCCGCCCTGGCGAAGGGTATGGCGGGGCCGGGAACTATTATCGTAGATTCCGCTTCCGGGGTTACGGGCGGCGGCCGGGAACCAAGCCGTTCCTTCCACTACCCCGAATGCGCGGATTCCTTAGCCCCCTACAAGGTGGGCGCCCACCGGCACACCCCGGAAATTGCCCGGAACTTCCAAGCCATGACAGCCAGGGCAGCTACGTCCGCGCCTGTGCAGCAAGGGCCGGCGGTGATCTTTACTCCCCATTTGGCGCCCATGAATCGGGGTATACTCAGTACCATCTACATTCCCCTGGCGGAGGCCTGGCGGCCCAAGGGAAAAACGGCCGGCGCCCCTCGGCCGCCTACAAAGGAGATTGAGGAAAAGGCTGGGGAGATCCGCCGGGTATACGAAGATTTTTACAAGGACGAACCCTTTGTCCGGGTCCTTCCGGCGGGGGTCATCGCCGCAAGCGGCCGGGTCCGGCAGTCCAACTTTTGCGACATATCGATCCACCTGGATCAGGCCGGTACTACCCTCCTGGCGGTTTCCGCCATCGACAATATGGTTAAGGGCGCCGCGGGACAGGCGGTTCAGAATATGAATATCATTTTCGGCTTTGACGAAACCGACGGGCTAAAGACTATACCGGCTTTATTCTAGGACCTGTCCGGGCTTGTGATCTGACTTAGGATTATGTCAAGATAAACGGAGACTACGGGTCTTCATAAAGAGGAAAAGACAATGAAGGAAGTACTTAATAACAACGATAGGGCGGAGGTGCTGGTCCATGCGTTGCCCTATATACAGGCCTACCAGGGCAAGACCGTGGTGGTAAAGTACGGCGGGAACGCCATGATCAACGCCGAGCTGAAAGCTGCGGTGATCCAGGACCTGATCCTCATGAGCTGCGTGGGGATACGGACAGTGCTGGTCCATGGGGGCGGCCCGGAAATTGAGTCCATGCTTAACAGCCTGGGCAAGGAGAGCCGCTTCGTTCAGGGGCTGCGCTATACCGATGAGGAGACCATGGAAATTGTCCAGATGGTCCTCTGCGGTAAGGTGAACAAGGATATCACCGCGCTGATCCAGCAGGCCGGCGGCAAGGCGCTGGGCCTTTGCGGTATAGACGGGGGGCTTCTTCTGGGAAGGTTCCTCAAATCCGCCGGGGAAGATCTGGGGTTTGTGGGGGAAATTGAAACCGTGAACGCCTCGGTTCTGGAGACCGTGCTGGAAAGCGGCGCTATCCCGGTGGTTTCCTCCGTAGCCCTGGGTACCGGCGACGCTGAGGGGCATATCCTCAACGTTAATGCGGATACCGCGGCCGCCCAAATTGCCGTGGCTATTAAGGCGGAGAAGCTCATCCTGATAACCGACGTACAGGGCATACTCCGGAATGTTCAGGACCCGGACTCCCTGATAAAACAGCTGCCCCGTTCGGAGCTTGAGAATCTGAAAAAACAGGGTGTGGTAAGCAAGGGGATGATCCCCAAGACTGAATGCTGCAGCCTCGCCCTGGACGGCGGGGTAAAGAAGGCCCATATCATCGACGGGCGTCTTCCCCATGCGCTGCTCATCGAGCTGTTCACCGACGAGGGCATTGGGACGATGATTGAAGCGTAGTATTAGTGCTAGTACCATTACGATAAGGGGGATGCTATGAGCGATGTGTTTATGAATACCTACCACCGGCTGCCGGTTACCTTTGCTAAGGGTGATGGCGCCTGGCTTACGGATATTACGGGGAAGCGGTACCTGGATTTTACCGCCGGGATTGCCGTGAACTGTTTGGGCCACGGATACCCGGCCTTGGTAAAGGCCATTGCGGATCAGGCGGCGAAGCTCAACCACGTGTGTAACTATTACCAAAGCGATGTAAGCGCCGCCTTCGCAGAAAAGCTGGTGGCAGCCTGTTCCGGGGCGGGGATGCAGAAGCTGTTCCTGGGGAACTCCGGGGCTGAGGCCAACGAAGGGGCCTGTAAAATAGCCCGGAAATATTCCTTAAAAAAATACGGAGAAGGGCGGCATCAGATTGTAACCCTTAGGGGGAGTTTCCACGGCAGGACCATCACCACCCTGGCGGCAACCGGGCAGGATAAGTTTCATCAGGACTTCGGCCCCTTTACCGAGGGCTTTCTCTATGCACCCGGCGGGGACATAGACGCCCTGGACAGGGCCCTTGACAGAAATACGGTGGCGGGGCTTCTCATCGAGGCCATCCAGGGGGAAAGCGGTATCGTGCCCCAAACGCCGGAGTATATCGCCGCCGCGGCAAAACTTTGCGCCGAACGGGACATACTGCTCATGTTTGACGAGGTCCAGTGCGGGGTGGGCAGGACCGGAACCTTCCTGGCCTGTGAAGCCTACCATGACGAGCATGGTTTAGGGGTCAAACCCGACGTGGTCACCCTGGCCAAGGGCCTTTCCGCCGGTCTTCCCGTGGGCGCCGTCCTGGCGGGGGAAAAGGCTGCGGATACCCTCGGGAACAGCGACCACGGCAGCACCTTTGGCGGCAATCCTCTGGCCGCAGCCGCAGGATTGGTGGTGCTGGAAACCGTAAACAACCCGGCTTTCCTCAAAGAAATTACCCGGAAAGGCGAGAAGATCAGGGCGGATATCCGGGCCTGGAATCACCCTAAGGTGAAGGAGATCCGTGGCCGGGGCCTCATGATTGGTGTGGATATCACCGATGACGCCTGGCCGATTCTGGAAAAAGCCATAGCCCGGGCGGACGCGAAAACACCGGGGCTCCTGATCCTCAGCGCCGGGCCCAAGACCCTGCGTTTCCTGCCGCCGTATATCATCAGCGATGCTGAGATTGAACAGGGGCTGGGAATATTGAGAGATTTATTGTAGCCGACGGGATTTTGTAGAATTACTGTACAGATTCGTTAAACTGTTTGATATGATTCTCGATTTCGCCGCAGGAAACTTCGCCGGAAGTTCCGGGCCGGAACAGGAGTGAAGTGCCCGCTACAAAAATGTTTGCCCCTGCGGAGCGCATCTTGAGGGCATTTTCTAAGGTCACGTTGCCGTCAACCTCAATTTCCACCTCCGCAAAACCCCGGTCATCCAGCAGGGTCCGCAGACGCTTAATCTTGTCCAGGGTTTGGGGGATTAGTTTTTGACCGGCGAACCCGGGGTTAACGGTCATCAAGAGGACCGCGTCAACATCGGGAAGGACATCCTCAATTGTCATCAGCGGGGTTGCCGGATTCAGGGCGACCATGGGTTTTGCCCCCAGGGTGCGGATTTTATGCAGTACACGCTGGAGATGCCTGGTGGTCTCCACATGTACGGAAACATATTCTCCCCCCTGCGGCAGGAACCATTCCAGCTTTTCCCCGGGATTTTCGATCATCAGGTGTATGTCCAGGGGAATGGAGGAACCCCTACGGATCTGCCGGGTCATATCGGTACCCAGCATCAGGTTTGGCACAAAGGATCCGTCCATAACATCAATGTGCAAATAGGGGATATGGTTAGTTTCAAAAATATCAATGGTATCCCGCAGATAAAAGAGATCAGCGCACATCATGGAAGGGGAAAGTTTTGGGGCTAACATGTTTTTTATTTCCCCCAGGGTTTCACCACTACCCGCATGCCCTGGTGTCCTTCGGCAACTTCGAAGGCCTCCTGTATCTTGTCCAGGTTGAAGCGATGGGAGATGTAGGGCTTAATATCCGGCCTGCCTGCGGCGATAAGTTCAATGGCCTGCTGGTGATGCCGGGGCAGGGAACCATGGGCGCCGAGTACAAAAAGTTCCTTATAGTGAATAATGTTGGTGTCCAGGGTGACCGTACTGCCCGCCGGTAATCCGCCAAAAAAATTTACCCGCGCCCGGTTCTTGGCCATTTTCAGGGCGTCAACATGGGATTGGGGTGAGGGATTTGCCGTAAAGATAACATCGGCGCCAAGCCCGCCGGTTTCTTCCAATACCCTTTGTATAGCATTTTCTTCTGAGGAACAGATGTACACATCGGCGCCGAATTTTTTGGCCCCCTCCAGCCGCGGCCGGGAACGCTGTACCACAATTACCTTTGTGGCGCCGGACATATAGGCAATGGGAATGATCATACAGCCGATGGGTCCTGCGCCGATGATGACCACCGTGTCCCCCAGGCGGATATTGGTTAGTTCTACTGCATTAAGAACACAGGCCAGGGGTTCCGCCAGGGCAGCTTCGTCATAGCTCATGGCATCCGGTATTTTATGTACCGGGCCGTAATTAACCACCGTTTTATTTAATAACACATATTCCGCAAAGCTGCCGGCGAACTGATAGCCCATGGCATAGTTAATCTGGCAGTTATTGCCAATCCCCGCTTCACAAAAAACACATTCACCACAGGGAACGTCCGCACCGATTGCCACCCGGTCACCCTTCTTAAATTTAGTAACATTGGCGCCCAGCTCAACGATCTCTCCGGACGCTTCATGCCCAAGGATTTGCGGGGGTTTAACCCGGGAATTCCCATGATGAAAGATACGTATATCCGACCCGCACACCGCACAGGATTGCACCTTTACTAAAACACTATCCGCATCAACGGTGGGTGTGGGAACTTCCCGTACTTCAATTTTATCCTTATCCAGATAGACCGCTGCTTTCATTTTAATCCTCTTTATTGGTAAACATAATCTTTACATAAAATTCTTCGCGTTTCCGGGCAATATCAAAGGCCGTACCACAATCGGCAAAACTGAACCGATGGGTTATCAGTTTTTCTAAGCGCAGTATCCCCTTATTCATACATTGAATGGCCAGTTTCCAATCATTATGGGTCTCATTGTAACTGGAGTTCCAGGTTCCCCGCAGGGTAAGCTGTTTCCTCAGTATTTCCCAATAGGCCTTCTGGGGAATGTCCATGTTCTTTGCAGGGTTGCCCATAAGGACCACCTTGCCAAAGGTTTTGGCGGTTTTTAAACATCCTTCCAGGGTAGCGGAAACTCCGGCGGCTTCAAGCGCCACATCCGCCCCTTTCCCCTGGGTGATGCCCTTTATATATTCACCGGGATCGGTAGTTTTACTGTCCACCGTATGGATAAAACCCAATTCCCGGGCAAAATCCAGTTTTTTCTTGTCCACATCGATAAGCGCTACCTGAGCGGCCCCCCATCCTGCGGCAATCTGGGCTGCCAAAAGACCAATGGTTCCGGCGCCGAAGATCGCCACCGTGTCCCCTAAGCCAATCCCTGCTTGGCTCAGGGCATGGATGGCCACGGCGCAGGGCTCACACATGGCGGCATGTTCAAAGGGAACCGTTTCGGGAATAAACACCAGGTTCCATTTTTTTACCGCAATATATTCTGCAAAGGCGCCATCCCGGCGGGAACCATAGTAATCATAATCCTGACATTGGGGGTATTCGCCGATTTGGCAGGCCTCACATTTGTTGCAGGGAATAAGGGGGAAAACCGCCGCTTTTTTGCCTATCAGATGTTGATCTTCCGCCGAGGCTTCCACAATTTCTCCGGCAAATTCATGGCCGGGGATGGTCGGAAAGTGATAGGTGCCCTTTTCAAATACCCGGGGAATATCGGAACCGCAGATTCCCGCAGCCCGCACTTTTAATAAAACTTCATCCGGTTTCCTGGTAGGTACCGGAACTTGTTCGTACCGTAAATCACCGATACCATGCAAATTACAAGCCATCATTGATTGCATTTTTTATTCCGTAATAAGCGGACGGAAATAGTCCACGCTTTCTTTTAAATCCCGAATAATACGGAATTCCGTATCCCAATGTTCCCGGTGTGAAATCTCGAACGCAAAAAGCACATCGGTTGCGCCGCTTTTCTTTACGGTATCCATTACCCGTTCCCGGGTAATAATGCCGGTTTTGTTGGCTTCTTCTGTAAACGGCGCGTGATTCGATTTGTGCAGTACCGTCTGCTGCAAATGAATGATCGGGGACACCGGCGCGAGTTGTTCAATCCACGGATAGGGGTCCCGCTGGTCAGGGTGGGGAGCGTGGCCCACATCAAGACATACCTTAAGAGGCGCCCCGGAATGGGCATTAACCCGGGCCAGGAGTTCCTTGGTTTCTTCAATGGTATTAGCCATTTCCCGGGGAACGCTCATGGGTTCGAAGATAAGGCACTCATAGCCCTGTTCTTTGGCGTAGAAACTCAGTTCCTGCCAACCCTTGACCGCTTCATCCAGGATATATTTTTGTTTATCCCCATTATCGTAGGTATCGAAGGTCATAATACCAAAATGAGAACCGGCGTTTTTGGCGCCAAAGCGTTGCCCAATATCCAGAAATCGCTTGAACCAGTCCAGCCAAAATTGCCGTGCCTCCGGATCGGGACTCATCAAGTGATTAACCCGGGTGAAAGCGCTGGTAAAAAGACTCTCCACAACGATATCGTATTCTTTAATCGCAATACCTATGCGTTTGATTTGACTTTCTATATAATCCTTTGGCCAAAAAGGATTGATGATGTCCGCCACCAACTGTACATACCGGAGCCCCAGATCCTTCCGTACCACTCTGGTCCAGACTTCCGGTTCCGGATATTTATTGATTGCAAACCCTAAATTGATACCTAAACGATAGCTCATAACCAAACCCTTGGGATAGCGGTAAATAATATGTTACATATTTAGTTATACCCCATAACTTATTGAGATAATAAACGGGGGGATTGTATTTGTCAATAAAAATCTTGATTTTGCCTTTGTTTTTGTTACAATTCTATCAATTGGTTTAAATGCAGCAGCCACTTGCACATTTTTCATTTTTATTGCTAGGCTCATCACAACATGGCATACGATAAAAAGCTGGATCAGCAGCAAATTGCTCAAACCAATAAATACAATGTGCTCCGCTGCCTGATACGGGAGGGACCGATTAACCGGGCTGCCATTGCGAAACGGATGGGCCTTAGCCTTCCCACGGTTATGGCCATTGTGGATGATTTATCAGAAAAAAAAGTGGTGCGATCCATAGGCAAGGGTGAATTCGGCGTAGGAAAACCGCCGGATATCCTGGAAATGGAACCGGAGCGGTTTTTCTATATAGGCGCCGATATAGGACGTAGTACCATCCGTTTTGTGGTGAATAATGCGGTGGGTGAAGAAATTGCCTGCATGAAGGAGCCTACGGAAGATCCCTTTCCGGAGGAACAATTTATCGGGCATGTTAAAAAGCTTCTGCTGGAATTCATTGGGCAGCTGAATACGGACAAAGAACGGATCATGGGAGTAGGTATTGCCATGCCGGGGCTTATTGAGAGCGGAACCGGGAAGGTGCTCCTCGCGCCTGACTTTGGCTGGCAGAATATACCCCTCCAGGACTGGTTGCAGGAGGGCTTGCCCTATCCGGTGCTGGTAAAAAACTCAACCCATGCGTTGGCGGTAAATGAAAGCTTTGTAAAAGGTAAGGATGATGGGAATACCACTTTTTGTGTAAACCTGGGGTATGGAATAGGCGCCGCCATCATTTCCGGGGAAAACCTCTATAGCGGGACCAGCGGAATCAGCGGAGAATTAGGACATTGTGTGGTGGATCGGGATGGCCCCCTTTGTAAATGCGGAAATATCGGATGTTTGGAGGCAGTAGCCTCCGGCGAAGCTATAGCCCGGCAAGCGCAGACTATTATTACCCACCATGGCCGTTCAAAGATCGTGGAACTCTGCGGGGGCAGGGCCGCAAAAATTGACGCTCAAATGGTCTTTGAAGCCGCAAATGCGGGGGACAGCCTGTCCCTTAAGATTATTAACACCGCAGCAAATTATATCGGCATAGCGATTTCCATGGCAGTTAATATACTGGATCCCGATAGGGTGGTGATTTGCGGCGGCCTTATGCGAAACGGCCCCTATTTCTTTGAGCGGATCAAAGCCAGTGTGGAGGAACACATAATGCCCTGTCCCAGCCGCAACCTCATGCTCTCCATGGGCGCCAAAGGGGAATACGGTACCGCCCACGGCGCCTGCCGGGTACTGATGAACACCCTCTGGGCCGAGCGGGCGTTGATGATTTAAGGTACGTTTTACCTATTTCGAAGATCCTATTCAATCGTATAAATCAATTCCCAAAAATCATAAAAAAACAAAAACAAAAGCAAAGATTTTTGTTGACAAATCAGAATTCCCCGTTTATCATCTTAATATGTTATACGGTTTAACTAAAAAGGGGAAAATTATTGATTTTACCTAAAAAACAGACCATTATAACCGATAGCTGCGGGTTTGTAGGGGATAATATCTTATATGGTATAACATATATCCCCCTTATTAATTTGATACAAGGAGCTTAATCAATGACAAGCAATGAAAAGAAACAGATGATACAGACTGAACTTCAGAAGAATGACGGCATTCTTCGTTTTGCCCCTTGCTGGGTGGCCCGGAACTTTATGCAGCCCGGCCGGCGGCTCAAGTTGGATCCCCGGGATTATTACGCCCTGGGCGGCGCCAAAGGCGGCATTGACGAACGATGGTTTGCCTCTACCACTCCGGCGGATAACGCCGAATATACCATAGAGAATGAAGGCTTGAGTTTTGTGGTGGTAAATACCGCAAGCGGCCCCCAGCAGATCCTCTTTAAAGAAATTGTCGATATCATGGGGGATGTGATCATCGGCGCAGAACCAATGAACAAATACGGCCGCTGGATGATTTTTTCTAAGTTTTTTGATAATATGGGGCCCATCGCTCACCATGTACATCTCATGGACGAACACGCCAAGAATGTTAATATGCTGGGCAAGCCGGAAGCCTATTTTTTCCCGCCCCAACAAAACAATGTGAACAATAATTTTCCCCATACCTATTTTGGGCTTAACCCCGGGGTAACCAAGGACGATGTGATCCGTTGCCTTAAGGCCTGGGCTGAACGGGGGGATAATAATATTCTGGATCTCGCCAGGGCGTACCGCCTTGAGGTCGGTACCGGTTGGGATGTACCTCCGGGCATACTCCACGCCCCGGGATCCCTCCTGACCTATGAACCCCAGCGGGCCAGCGACGTATCAATTTTCTTCCAGTCCCAAGTGGAAGGCCGCCATAATGCCCGTGATACCCTTACCAAGGATATCCCCAAGGATAAACACTATGACTACGATTACCTGTTCAGCATCCTCGACTGGAAACTGAACGTGGATCCCAATTTCAAGGAAAACCACTTTCTTCTGCCAAAACCGGCGGCGGATGAAAAGCTTATGGCCGAAAAGGGTTATTCGGAAAAATGGGTTGTCTACGGCAGCAGTCATTTCAGCGCCAAGGAACTGACCGTATTCCCCGGCAGAACCGTGACCATCACCGATGCTGCGGCTTATGGGCTTATCATGATGCAGGGTTACGGAACCTTGAACAAAGTAAAGATCGAGACCCCCAATATGATCCGGTTCGGAGAATTAACTTCCGATGAAATGTTTGTTACCGATGCCGCGGCGCGTAAGGGCGTTGTTATTACCAACAACAGTGACTATGAGAATATTGTGATGCTCAAACATTTTGGTCCTGAAAATCCGGAAGCGGCCGGCTTGATAAAGAGGTATACCGTGTAACGGTGCGGTAATACCAAATTGAGTGGGAAATCAGAGCATTTTTAATGCATGATTACTATATTATTCCATGGAGGATGAGTATGAAGAGGAGAAGCAGAATTTCCGCAGTAACCCTTGCTTTTGCAATGGTGTTTATGACTTTGGCGTCTCAAGCGGTATTTGCAGGTGGCGGGCAGCAGAAAAAGTCCGATGGTACAATACGGATTGGGTTTATCAACGCCTTTTTGACTACGCCGTATCAGGCCCCGCTGGACGCGGCGGCGGTGAAAAGGGCAAAAGAACTGGGTGTTGAACTGATCCTTGTTGACGGTAAGGCCGACAGCGCAACGATGCTGAGCCAGGCGCAGTCCTTTATCGATCAGAAAGTTGATGCAATTATGTTCGTCCCCGCCGACATGGCCGGTTCCATTACCATTGTCAAGGCGATCCATGCGGCGGGCATTCCGGTTATCGGCGTTAATTCCCGGCCGGATCCTTCCGTGGAGAACCTCCTCGCCACCCAGGTAAGCTGCGATCTTGAATACGAAGGCGAAGTTATCGGGAAACTCGTGGCGTCCCATTTCCCCCAGGGCGGGAAAGCGGTTACCATTGAAGGCTTTGCCGGTACCGAAGCGCAGCAAAAGCGAACTGCGGGCTTCAAGAAAGGGCTTGCCGGGTCAAAGGTTGAAGTGGTTCAGGAAGTTATTGCCGATTGGGATCGTGCAAAGGCGATGAGCGCCGCCGACGATCTTATTACCCGCATCCCGGATCTTAAGATTATCTTTGCCCAGGATGACAGTATGGCTTTTGGCGCGATTGAAGCGGTAAAGGCGGCGGGCAAGATGGATCAGATCAAGGTGTACGGTATTGGATTCATGGGCGACGAATCCCGGGCATATCTCAAGTCCGGTGAACTCCAGGGCACCTGCACCCAGTCACCGTCCTACGAAGGCGTCACCGGCCTTGAGCTGGCTGTAAAGGTTATCAAGGGTGAGAAGGTAGATGCGTACTATCGGACCGAAGCTCTCCCCGTATCCAAGGAAAATGCCGACAGCATTGATCATGGGTTTAATGTGAATTAGTATCAGTACGGTAGCATTGTACCGGAAGGGCCGCGCTTGTACGGCGTATGAGCGCGGCCCTTTCCAATTATCATCTGCGAGGTAGCGGTTTGGCTGATTTTATTCTTGAGATGAAGCACATCACCAAAAAGTTCCCCGGCGTAGTTGCTTTGGACGATGTGAGCTTCAGCGTGGAGACCGGGGATGTCCATGCCCTCGTTGGTGAAAACGGCGCAGGAAAATCGACCCTGATGAAAATATTAAACGGGGTTTATTTTGCCGATTTAGGGGACATACTGATAAATGGCCGGGGTGTCGAACTGGGGGATCCCCTCCACGCACAGAAAGAGGGGATTTCGATCATATTCCAGGAATTTAATCTGGTATCAATGTTAAGCGTCGCGGAAAATATTTTTATCGGCCGCCTTGGTTTTGGCAAAAAGGCGGTGGACTGGAAAACATTGAATCAAAAGGCCAAGGAACTGCTTGACAAACTGAATTATCAGCTGGACCCAACGGAAATCGTCAGCAATTTGACGGTTGCCCAGATGCAGATGATCGAAATTGCCAAAGCTCTTTCCTTTGATTCAAAAATTATCATCATGGACGAACCGTCCTCGGTGCTCACCGACAATGAGCTTGAAAAATTGTTCAGCATAATCCGTAATTTGAAAAAAGACGGGATAACCGTAATATATATTTCCCATCGCTTGGAAGAGGTCTTTAAAATTTGCGACAAGGTTACTGTTTTGCGGGATGGTAAGGTCATTGACACAAAGCCCGTATCAGAATTGTCCCGGGAACAGATCATCGAGAAGATGGTTGGCCGCAAAATGGATCAGGAGTTCCCCAAACGGGAAAGCGCTATCGGTGAAGTGGTCATGTCGGTGAAGAATCTGAACCGGGGAAAAATGGTCAGGGATATCAGTTTCGATCTGCGTAAGGGTGAAATTCTGGGTATTGCGGGCCTTGTAGGAGCGGGAAGAACTGAAGTTGCCCGCGCCATATTCGGCGCCGATAAAAAAGAAACCGGGACCATTGAAATACACGGTAAGGTTCAGAATATCGATTCTCCCTATGATGCCAAATCCTGCGGTATTGCGCTCATGCCGGAAGACCGGAAACTGCACGGGCTCCTTCTCGAAATGCCCATCACCTATAATATTTCGCTGACGAATTTCTTAAAGGTAAAATCAAAATTCGGCACTTTAACAAACAGGAAAGAACGGAGCCATGCGGAATCGTTCCGCGCTTCCCTGCAGATTAAAACGCCGTCGGTTACCCAGCGGGTCAAGTTCCTTTCCGGCGGCAATCAGCAGAAGGTGGTCATAGCGAAATGGCTCTTCTCCGATGTGGACATTCTCATCATGGACGAGCCGACCCGGGGCATTGATGTCGGAGCGAAATACGAAATTTATCTCCTCATGAACCGGCTTGTACAGCAGGGGAAGTCGGTAATTCTGATTTCTTCGGAATTGAATGAGATAATTGCCCTGAGCGATCGGGTACTGGTTATGCGTCAGGGAAAGATAAACGCTTCCTTTGAAAAAGAGGATATAACGGCGGAGCGGGTACTCAAAGCGGCGATAGGTTAGGAGAAGGGCATGAATAAATTACAGGGCACAAAAATGCCTTCAAAATTTAACTACATATTTAGTAAATACGGTATTTTGTTTGTATTGCTTTTTATCATTGTTGTTGCGGTGACAATCTCACCGGTGTTTCTGTCAAGCGGTAACCTGTTAAACATCGTGCGGCAGGTCGCCGTAATCGGGCTTCTCGCCGTGGGTATGACCTTTGTTATTATTTCAGGCGGAGTTGATATTTCGGTTGGATCGATTTTATCCCTCTCCGGTGTTGTCGCGGTAACCTGTATTTCTAAGGGGGTGAGTATACCGATGGCAATGGGCTTCGCGGTTATCGTCGGAGCTGCAGCCGGAGCAATAAATGGTTTCTTTGTTACCGTAATCGGCGGTACCATGGGGAGCGCTTTCATTGTTACCTTTGGTTCCTCAACGGTTTTTGGCGCTGTTGCGCTGATGGTAACCAATGGTCTTATTTTGCAGGCAAGCACCTACTCGGGCTATGAAATTATCGGGCAGGGATCTATCGGTTTTGTTCCAATTTCTACTATTATACTAGGCGTTTCGATGGCAGCGGCGCAGTTCCTGCTGTCAAAAACCACCTTCGGGCGTATTACGTATTGTATTGGTATCAATGATGAAGCTACGCGGCTTTCGGGCATCAAAATAAAAATCACCCGGCTTTTGGTGTACACCATTGCGGGGTTTATGGCTGGCATTGCCGCACTGGTGCTCACAAGCCGTGTAAAAAGCGCATCCCCCATCGCCGGCCTGGGCTACGAGCTTGACGCTATTGCCGCGGTGGTACTTGGCGGTACACGAATGGGCGGCGGTTCAGGCAGTATCTGGAAAACCTTAATCGGCGTTGTTATCTTTGGCGTGCTGGCCAATGCCCTCAACGTCATGGGCGTAAAATCCTATCCGCAGATCATTATCCGGGGTGTAATTATCCTTATATCAATATTGATGGATAGACGAAGCAGTAAAATTGAAAGTGAAATGCTGGCGAGGTCATAATGAAAAAAACACTGATTGGCGTTGCGCGTTTTTTACGGTCCAATATCGTCATTGTGTTTATTCTGGCGCTGATAGTACTCATATCCTTTTATTCTCCCGGCTTTTTACAGTTCTCCAGCGTCCGAAATCTGTTCATACAGATTTCTATTTATGGTATTGTCGCCTGTGCCATGACCATCGCCATCATCTGTGGAGAATTTGATCTGAGCGTGAGCTATGTGTTTCCCCTCGGGACGCTCATTTTTGCCCTTGTGTTGCCGCACTTTGGCATTATTCCCGCGATGATTGCGGCAGTTATTATTGGCGGGCTTGTCGGCTGTGTCAACGGATTTTTGGTTGCGGTGCTTAAGGTAAATGTTTGGATCGCTACGCTTAGTACCATGATTATTGTGCGTGGTATCACCCTGACCATTTGCAGCGGGAAACCGATCCCCGCAATTAACGACATTTCGTTTCTGATAGGCAATGGAAACCTCTTTCGGACCATCCCCTACCTGGCGCTGATATTTCTGGCCTTTGTATTCGTGACTGAATATATCCTTAAACGAACCACCTTTGGCCGGAATATTTTCGCCGTGGGCGGGAATTACGAAGTGGCCGCCTATGCCGGTATCAACGCGGTGTTTTACAAATTTATCATCTTTGTGATCCTTGGCTGTACGGCGGCCTTTTCCGGGGCTCTCCTTGCCGGACGGCTCCAGGCGGGTTCCCCGCTCTACGGTAATGATCTCTGTATGACCGTGGTATCGGCGGCGGTTATCGGCGGCAACAGTATTGCCGGCGGCAAGGGCGGCGCCTTACGGACCCTTCTGGGGATGATCTTCGTCGGTCTCATGCTGCAGGTTTTCAATTTTATCAACGTATACATTTATTTGCAGGAAGCGATCAAGGGTTTAATGGTGATCCTCGTTGTGTTGATGGACGCCATGGGTAATAAAAAAAGCGCCGGCGCGGTAAAATAAATGTCGGCGAAGGAAGGGAACTATGCTTAAAGGAATTCCTGGTATTCTGCCCCCTGATTTATTGAAGTTCATGATGGAAATGGGACATGGGGATGAATTGGTCATAGCCGATGCCAATTACCCCTGCCTTGGTCATCCTGCCCGGGTGGTCCGGTGTGACGGGCATGGCATACCCGAAGTATTGGACGCCATCCTGCGTTTTCTACCCCTTGATAGCTATGTGGACCATCCGGTGATATTCATGGAAGTACTGCCCAATGATCCCTATGTGCCGATTATATGGGAACAGTACCGGGATATCATCAAAAAGCATGAAGGCAAAACCGGACTGGATCTGCCGATTAATAAATATGATTTCTATAAAAGAGGCGCCCAGGCATATGCGGTTGTTACTACCGGGGAAAAATCGGGGTATGCAAATATTATTATCAAGAAAGGTGTGGTTAAGGAATAATATTATGATAAGTGTCAAAGACAAAGGGATCCTTCAAGAACTTGCAAAAAAGTATATGGAACTCGCCGTTAAGGACGTTAACAAAGAACGTATTCGCCGAATTAAGGATATGCATAGTTTAAAACCGGTGCGCCCACCGGTCTGGATCGACGAGATTCCCTGGCATGAGATGGACATTGATGGGCAGCTGGCATTGCATTGTGAGTCTAAAGAAGCCCGGGAGATTGAGTGTTTTTTCCGGAGAGTATTGTTCCGGTGGAAGTATTTTCAGGTGGATATGGTTGTTGAGGACACGCTTTATATAACGAAGGCCTACACCGACAGCGGCATAGGCATATCTATTCAGGAAGAGACCCTGTCCACCAGCGAAAATAACACCATCGTTTCCCATCATTATGAGGATCAGCTTGATACGGAAGAAAAAGTCGAGGCGCTCCATGTGCCGGTAATAAAGGCGCAGCCGGATCTTGATCGAAAAAATCTGGAATTATGGACCGAGGTTTTTGATGGTATCATACCCGTTGCGTTACGGGGTCCGGGGGTTTATTTTTATGCCCCCTGGGATGATATTGTAATGTTTAGGGGTATTCAGCCCTGTCTTTATGATATGGCGGATCGTCCTGAATTTATTCACACAACCATCCGGAAATTTACAGAAATTGGTTTGTCCCGGTTTGAACAAATGGAAGCGGAGGGACTTTTGGACTACAATCTTTCAAACCTCCATTGTACGCCTCCTTATACGGATGAATTACCCGCAAAGGATTATGACGGGGGAAAAGTCCGGATGAAGGATATCTGGTTCCGGGGTATGGCGCAGATATTTTCATCCGCCTCGCCTGCGATGCAGGAAGAATTTGATTTACAGTATATGTGTACGCTGATGGATAAATGCGCCATTGTCTATTATGGGTGCTGTGAACCGCTGGATAGGTTTATTCCCTATCTAAAAAAGATTCCGAATATGCGTAAGATAGGCTGCAGTCCCTGGTCCAGTGTAAAATCAAGCGCCGAACAGATTGGCTCTGATTATGTCCTTGCCCGTAAACCGAATCCGGCATTCTTGGGTATGGGTTTTAATACAGAACAGATTAGGCAGGAAATAACCGAGACCGTTGAAGTCTGCAGGGCCAATAAAACTCCCTACGAACTTGTGCTTAAGGATATCAGTACGGTCAATAACAAGCCCCAGAACCTGATAGACTGGGCTGATACTGCGATGGCGGTAATTGATAAATACTACAATTAATACAAAGGATAATCTTAGAAAATAAAGGTTTTTGTTGACAAATGGGATTTGTTCGCTTATTCTTTTAATATGTTATACGATCTAATTAAAAAACATAATTCGACAAATTTTTGCCGAACAATAACGGTCATCACTGGATAATATATGATAAAAAAGGTGAAATAACTTAATTAATATAACTTATAGACGCAGGAGGGCGTTTTGAAACATAAAATAAAGTCAGGCGGGGATTTGGCTTTTAATTGTATTAGTTCGGTGATTCTTTTTCTTGCGCTCCTCGTAACTTTCTATCCGTTTATGTGGATGGTTTTGAATAGTTTTCGTACCACCCAGGAGATTTTCCAACATTCCTTTGCGATGCCCAGCCATTTTAACTTTTCGGTATACCGCGATGCCTGGAAACAGGCAAATTTCTCGGCGACTTTTAAGAATAGTGTCATTGTTACGGTTGCCATTGTGGCAATCACTATCCTTTTTGGATCCATGGCGGCCTTTGCCATCGCCCGGCTCAGGTTTCCGGGCCGCATAGTTCTGCACCGTTTGCTTTCTTCGTCCATGATCATCTCGGGTCAACTCATTCTTATTCCATTGTTTTTTATCATCAGGAACCTCAAGCTTTACGATAACCTTCTGGCGGTGATTTTTTCATCGTCGGCAATTAGTATGCCCTTTGCGATTGTATTCCTCCACTCGTTTTTCCGCGATATCCCAACCGAAATTGAGGAATCTACGGTGATGGACGGTTGTCCAAAACGGGTTTTTTTCCTGCGTTTTATCCTGCCCCTTTCAAAACCAGCGCTTGCTTCACTGGGCATATTCCAGTCACTGGCCGCCTGGAATGAATATTTATATTCCCTCACTTTTTTGAAGACCGAATCTATCAGAACTATCCCCTTGCAGATGGTTAATTTCTTTGTTATGTATCGGACCGAGTGGCAAAAACTTTTTGCTGCCCTAACCATAGCCGTCGTGCCCCTGCTTATTCTGTATGGGGTATCGCAAAAGTACTTTATCCGGGGCCTTACCGCCGGTGCGGTTAAGCAGTAGGGGGATGGTGAAAAATGAAAAAGAAACTTGGCGAAACCTATTCCATATTTTCCTATTTCTACCTTCTGCCGGCGCTGGCATTGATGTTTGTTTTTGTGTTCCTGCCCCTGATCCAGAGCGTGGGGTATTCATTTTATCGTATACGGAACATGCGGCTTGACAAATTCGTGTGGTTTGAAAATTACCAAATACTGTTTGCCGATGGTTTATTCTGGAATTCCATGCGTATTACCATACAGTGGGCGCTTATGGCCGCAATATTTCCCGGTTTTGTCGGGCTTGTCCTCGCCCTGCTTCTGGAATTCAGAACAAAGAATATGGCGCTGTCGGGTATTACCCGCACAATACTCTTTATGCCCATGATGATGTCAGGGGTTGCGGTGGGCCTTCTCTGGTCGCTTATTTACAACCCCACACTCGGCATCATAAATGGGTTATTAACGGCGGTCGGTTTGTCAAGCAACGCCAATCCGGTGAACCTTTTGGGAGACGGAAAAACCGCCCTTTTTGCAGCCTTTTTTACGACCGTGTGGCAGGGATCGGGACTTTCCATGGTAACGTTTTCTGCCGCCTTGCAGGGTGTAAGCAGCGATATTATCGAAGCGAGCATGATAGACGGGGCTAATAAATTCCAGCAAATGCGGCATATCTCAATACCAAGTATAATCGGCACCATTACTACAATTATTACGATAAATCTGATTAATGGATTTAAAGCCTTTGACATACTCATGGTGTTAACAGGAGGCGGTCCGGGGACATCCACCTTGAGTACATCCCTCTACATGTACCGCCAGGGATTCTTTGCTTTGAAATTCGACTACGCTGCGGTAATGCAGGTTGTGTTGTTTATAAGCGTAACCATCTTTGTGGTAATCGTTAATTTTCTCTTAAAAAAAGTTAATGAGAGGTATACTTAGCAGAAAAGCTGCCGGGTTTAGCCTTTTATTATAAATATTTATCGGAGGAGTGAAGTTATGAAAAAGATCGGTATCATCGTAATGGTTCTGTGTCTAATCAGTACTGCCGTTCTATTTGCAGGCGGTGGTTCGCAGGGCGGAGGCGGTGGAAGTTCGGGAGAGCAGGTAACCCTTAAATTCTGGACTGATATGGCAGGCGGACGTGCGCTTGAATATTTCAAGGCGTATGAAAAGACCCACCCGAATATAAAACTGGAGGTTTCGGTGTATGAGTCACAGGACTATAAAACCCAGTCCCGCCTTGCCCTTGTATCGGGAACAAAACCGGATATATGGCAGACTAATACCGGCACTTTCCTCGATCAGTTTATCGAGGCAGGCGGGTGTATGGATATTACGAACTACATTAGCCAGTACGGTTGGGATAAAAGCCTTGGTGATGCCAGCCTCGATGTGGGCCGCCGCAACGGCAGGCTTTATGCAATTCCCAATGGCGGTTTCTTTACCTGGCAGGCTCTGTATGCCAATAAAGAATTCTTTAGAAAAAACAATATCCCCTATCCTAAGACCGTTGATGAAATGATCGCCACCGCACAGCGAATCCGCGCTGCGGGTTTGCAGCCCATAGCCTTCGGCAACAAAGACGGGTGGCCGGGCCAGATCATCCTTGGCGACTATATGGGGCAGCTTGTCGGCGCTGATTATGCGGAAAAACTCAATAAGGGAACAATAAAGTGGGATAATTCTCCCGAGCTTAAGACTGCCTTTGAAACCCTTGCTAAACTCGCCAAGGGAGGCGCTTTTATAGACGGCTATGCAACAAGCGACATGAATATCGGCGGTATCCAGTCTTGGCTTGCGCAAAAGGCGGCGTTCCTTTACGTTGGTACATGGTTCTACGATACCGACACCCAGGCGACATTGGATTTTGAGGTTGAAACAATACCGCTGCCGCTAATAAATGCCAATACCAAGTTAAAATCAATCCAACTTTATCCGGATCCCTGTATCTTTGTTGATAAGGATACAAAGCATAGTAAAGAAGCGATTGAATTCCTGAACTATTGTGTGCAGCAGGAATGGTACGAAATTTACTCGGATCAGGGAAAATGCCTAACCCCGAATGCCGAGGCAAACAAGAAACTGGATGCTCCGGCCTGGCTTAAATCGGAACCGATCTTGAGCCAGATGAGCCTGCCCATGTTTAATTATTGGACAACCCAGTTCCCCATGCCTGTTGAGGAAACGCTTGCTAATAATATTAAGATGGTGTTTGAAGGATCAATTAGTGTGGATCAGGCGCTCAAGAACATTGAGCAGGAACACGCAAGGAATAGGTAAGAAAAAAACGTACGTTTTGGTTACCTGGAGAAAACCGCATATTTTTTGCAGTGCCCGATACTGAATGCGGTTTTCTCCGATTTTTGATATCCCAGGAGCCCTATTTTGACAAACCGTGAATTATTTCATGCAACCATGGCCGGAGAAAACGGAAGACAATTACTCCACATGGAGCAGGGTTTCAATATCGTGTATAATAACTGGCTTAAGGATGGTCTGCCGTCAAATGTCGATAATTGTGATTTTCCCGCCTTTGGGAAAAACCGCAATTTATACGATTACATGAATGTTACCGGTTACTTGTATTGTCATATTAACCAGTTCTGCGTTCCCAAGTTTGACGAAGAACTTATTGAAGAGACCGCAGAAACAAAGGTTTACCGTAACGGTAATGGTGTTGTTCTTAAGGAACGTACCAAGGCATCTGTGGAAGGAACGGCAAGTTTTTCACCTCCCCAGGAAATTGATTTTACCATAGCAAGCGAAAAGGCCTATATGGAAAACCGTCACCGCCTGACCGGGAATGGGAATCTCCGTTTTGATAAGAAATGGCTTGCGGATAATGCGGAAATCATAAGAACCCAGCAGGACTATCTGCCGACCCTCTGGATCCACGGTCCCTTTGCGTATCTTAGGGAACTCATGGGAACTGAAAACGCCATGATACTTCCCTATGAAGAACCGGATCTTATCAAGATGATGCTTAAGGACCATCTTGAAGTTTCCATGGCCGCTGCGGCGCCGGTCATAGAAGCCTGTAAGCCCGACATGTGTTTTGTCTGGGAGGATTGCTGCGGCAGTACCGGTCCATTTGTTTCTCCTGCGATTTTTGACGAACTTATCGCCCCTTGGTACAGGGCCTTTAAGGATTATCTTTTATCAATGGGGGTTAGGTGGATCATGCTTGATACTGATGGAGATCCTTCTCCTCTGGTGAGCCGATGGTACGAGGCGGGAGTAGACTGTATGCAGCCCTGGGAAGTGAACGGGGTGGATATGTTGAAGTTTGCCGATGCATATCCTGAGTATGTCATGATGGGCGGCATTTACAAACATATGTTTGAACCCAACGATCTTTCTCAAGTAGGCAGGTTTACTACTACGGACGTTCACGAAGCGATTGATATGGAATTAAAGCGGGTGGTTGAACCTATGATGAAACGGGGGCGCTACATAGCGGCCTTGGATCACTGGGCTTTTTGGGGAACCACCTTTGACGGATATACGCACTATAGTAACAGACTTTTAGATTACGGAAAGGCCAACACGGTAACCCGTGTATAAAACAATACGGTATAACGCATAAAGGAGCAATTGTATGAATAATCCTGACTGGCACAAGAAAAACTACCGCCGCAATCTGGTGGATATGCACATCGAAGCATGGGATCCCGATTTTTTAACTCAATTCGATCCCAAGGCCTATGTGGACTGTATGATAGCGGCAAACGTAAGCTGCTGTATGGTCTATGCCAATTCCCATGCGGGCTTTGCCTACTGGCCGGCGCCGGGGGGGAATCAGCATCCTAATTTAAAGGGAAGGGATATCTTTGGGGAAGTGGTAGATCTTTGCCACAGGAACAACATCGAAGTTATCACTTACTACACGTTAATCTACGATAACTGGGCCTACAACCAGGACCCGGCGTGGCGCATCATCCAGGCGGACGGATACTCCGCACGGGAGCAAACAGAATTATTCTCCGGCCGTTACGGCCTGGCCTGTCCCAATGCGGAAGGCTACCGGGAATTTACCCGGAAGCAGGTTACCGACCTCGTAACCAAATATGAATTTGAAAGTATTTTCTTTGATATGACCTTTTGGCCATCGGTCTGTTATTGCCCCAGTTGTAAGGCGCGCTTTGAAAAAGAGATAGGCGGCGTCATGCCCAGGATCATCAATTGGAATGACCCAACTTGGAACGCATTTCAGGATGCCCGGGAAAAATGGCTTAACGAATTTGCGTTCTTCGCTACCAACACCGTTAAGGCCTTAAAGCCAAAGGTTACGGTTAACCACCAATACTCCCTGATTACCCAATCCTGGGTCCGGGGGGTTACGGAGGATCACACCGACCCCTGCGATTATGTGGGGGGTGATTTCTACGCCGGTCCTACCGAACAGGGGCTTATCTGCAAGCTCTTTAATTCCCTAAGCGGCAGTTTTGAATTTCACACCTCCCGCTGTCTCGGACTGGGGGACCATACCACGGTAAAAACCATGGAACACCTCAAACTCCAATCCTGTATCGCCCTGGCCCACAACGGGGCCTTCCTCTTTATCGACGCCATCGATCCGGTGGGAACCCTTAACAAGGAATTTTATCAAAAGATGGGAACCATACTGCGGGAATTTCAGGAGTACGAACCCTATCTGGGGGGCAGCATGATTGCCGATGTGGCTATCCTCTTTGATATGTGGTCAAAATTCGATTTCCATGACAACGGCAAAAATGCACTGGATCCAAGCGCCCAAGGAATGCCCCACCTGGATGCGGTGGTCGGAGCGGCCAGGGCGCTCAAGGAAAAACATATTCCCTACACGGTTATCGGCCGCCGGAATCTGAAGAATGGGATTGATAAATACCGGGTCATCATCATGCCCGATATTCTGCGTCTTTCCGATGAAGCGGCCGAGGATATCCGGGCCTATGTCAGGGCCGGCGGTACGGTCTATGCCAGCGGTCACTCGGGGATTACCAACCTTGGTGATGTTTTTGGTTTCGAACCGATTGGTGAGACCGCTCAGGAATTTACTTACCTGGCGCCAAGTGCCGGCGGCAAGTCATTCTTTGCCGATTCCAGTCCCAAGTATCCCCTGGCCCTTAATACGCTGCAACAGATTGTCAAGGCAAAACCAGGAGCAGCGGTGCTGGCAACCACGGTACTTCCCTACACGGACAGAACCGATTCCGGAAATTTTTCTTCCATCCATTCCAACCCTCCGGGTGTCCCCACGGATAATCCGGGGATGATCGGTACTGCTTTTGGTAAGGGAAGGGTTATCTGGGCTGCCGGTCCTATTGAAGGATATAAGGAAAACTTTCAGGATAAGGTATTTATATCCTGCATTGACAATCTGCTGGATAAAAAGTATTCCGTTATTTTTGAAGCCCCCCCTGCGACGGAAGCGATCTGTTTTGCCCAGGATGACGGTATCATTGTAAGTATACTCAACACCCAAACTACCCTCCCACCGGTAACGGTTCATGACCTGCATTTTACCATTGACCTTAAGGGGCGGTCATGTGCACAGGTTCTGTTGCTTCCCAAACGGAGTGAAATAAAATTTACAGAAACCGATGGTGCGGTACGCTTCGATCTGCCGCCCCTGGAATTGTTCCACATGGTTAAAGTAGTTTACAAATAAGGGCGGATAAATCATGGCGCTATTGGGTATTGATGTTGGTTCCACAGGCTGCAAGGCCATTATCTTTGACTTAAACGGACAGTTGCTCAAGTCAGCCTACCGGTCGTACCCCATGCTCTATCCCCAGCCGGGATGGCGCGAGCTGGACAGTGAACAGGTTTTTTCCGCAGTGCTGGAATGTATCGAAGAATGCTGCGCCGGCGGCATAGGTCCCAGGGTTCGCTCCTTGAGTGTGTCCGCTCAGGGGGAAGCGCTGGTACCCATAGACCGTTCCGGCTGCGCCCTGGCAAACTCCATGGTCTCCTTCGACACCCGGGATATTGCCGAGACCGGGTGGATCCGGAATAACCTGGACCTGGATTACATCACCGAAAAAACCGGGGTGCCCCTGCACACCATGTTCAGCCTGCCAAAAATACTGTGGATAAAAAATCATGATCCCGGGGTATACGCCAAAACCTGGAAGTTCCTCTGTTTTGCCGATTATGTGGCCTTCCGTCTTGGCGCCGATGTGGCGCCGACCATGGACCATTCCCTGGCATCCCGGACCATGCTTTTTAATATTCCGGAAAAGAAATGGGATGCTTCGCTGATCAATGCCGCAGCCATAGATGGCGATAAATTACCGGCCCTGGCCCCCTGCGGGACACCATTGGGAACCGTTAAAGAGATTTATCGTAAGCGTTTTGGTTTTACCACCGATCTTATCATCGCCACCGGTGGACATGATCAGGTTTGCTGTGCCCTGGGGGCGGGGGTCCTCTCCGGCGGGGACGCTATGAATTCCATGGGAACCACGGATAGCATCGTTTGTGTAAGCCCGGTCTTTACCTCAGGGAAGCGGCAGATGGAGGCCAATATCCCCTGTGGATCCTACGGCGTAAGCGATCTCTATGCCGCCCACTCCTTTGTGCTCAGTACCGGTTCGGTGATTCAGTGGTTCCGCAATACTTTTTACGGCGGGGACGCCCGGACTTCCTATGCGGAACTGGATGCCCAAGCGCAAAAAATCGGCAAACCGTCGGGACTGTATCTTTTGCCCCATTTCTCCGGATCCGGTACCCCCTATCTGGACAGCAGCTCAAAGGGAATATTTGCGGGCCTGTCCCTGGAAACGGAAAAGGCGGAAATATACCGGGCAATCCTGGAAGGGATATGCTATGAACTGCGGGTCAATATTGAAAACATGGAAAGCGCCGGAATATCAATTGAACGGATGAAGTGTATAGGCGGCGCCGCCAAGTCGGATTTTTATCTGCAATTGAAGGCTGATATTACCGGTAAGCCCATAATAAAACAGCGGGTGGAAGAAGCTGGCTGCCTTGGAGCCGCCCTTTTAGCCGGACGCGCCGCCGGCCTCATCCCCGACACCGGAGCTATTCTTAGACGCTTCACCTCGGAGGAAAAAACGTTCCTGCCAAATCCCGTATGGCAGGATGTATATTCAAGTTGTTTTGAAAAATATAAATCGGTTTATACCCTATCACGGACTTTGTTTAGCTAAGCCCCGATCATGATTGAGTATTTCGGGGTATTTCAACCGGTCCCGCATGATGACCAAAAAGGGCCAATACGGCGTTTACCTTATCAAGCCGGATACGGTCTTTCCCTTGCTCCAGTTCCCGGATAAAACGGAGACCTACCCCCGCTTTTTCCGCCAATTCCACCTGGGTTAAGTTGGAGAATTTTCGGTGTTCCTTAATAAAAACGGCAAAAGAGTTCATAAATAAATTATACCCTAATGGGTATAAAATGTCAAATATTATTAAAATTATACCCTATAAGGTATAATTTTAATTCTGATAGCCGTAAGTTTCATTGTCCTTATTGTGTCTGATGTTCTTGTCTAAGCCCCGGGCTTTTGTAATAATAGTTCTATATTTATGGAGGAACTTCTATGAAGAAGAAAATCGTCCTCGCCTATTCGGGCGGCTTGGATACCACGGTAATCATCCCTTGGCTTAAGGAAAATTACGACTGTGATATTATCGCGGTCTGTGTGGACGTGGGCCAGGAGGCGGACTGGACAACCATTAAACAACGGGCCCTGGATACCGGCGCCCTGGCCTGTTACGTGGCGGATGTAAAGAAGGAATATGTGGAGGACTATGTATGGCCTGCCTTAAAGGCCAACGCCCTCTATGAGGATAAGTATTTGCTGGGAACCAGTACCGCCCGGCCACTCATCGCCAAGGTATTGGTGGACTACGCCCGTAAGGAGAAGGCCTACGCCATAGCCCACGGCGCCACCGGTAAGGGGAACGATCAGGTTCGTTTCGATCTGGGGATCATGGCCTTTGCACCGGATATCGAGATCATCGCTCCCTGGCGGACCTGGGATATTAAGAGCCGGGAAGAGGAAATCGAATATCTGGAAAAACGGAATATACCCGTACCCATGAAAAAAAAGGATTCCTACAGCCGGGATGATAACCTGTGGCATATCTCCCACGAAGGGCTTGAACTTGAAGACCCCGCCAACGAGCCTTCCCTCCAGGGGATGCTCAAGATGACCGTTCCTCCGGAGAAGGCCCCCAACAAGGCTGAGTATGTGGAAATCGAATTTGAAAAGGGCATCCCCGTGTCGGTGAACGGCAAGAAACTCGACGGGGTCAGCCTGATAAAAACGCTGAACAAAATCGGCGGCGCCCACGGGGTGGGCCTGGTGGACCTGGTAGAAAACCGGGTGGTGGGGATGAAGAGCCGGGGGGTCTACGAAACCCCCGGGGGCAGCATACTTTACTACGCCCATCAGGAGCTGGAACACATCTGCCTGGACCGCCAGACCTACGCCTTTAAGCAGCAGGTGTCCAATAAGCTTGGCGAGGTGATCTACGGCGGCCTCTGGTTTACCCCCCTGCGGGAAAGCCTTTCCGCCTTTGTGGATTCCACCCAAAAAACCGTCACCGGCAAGGCGCGGCTTAAACTTTATAAGGGCAGTATCAGTGCTGCGGGAGTAAGTTCCCCCTATTCCCTCTATAATACCAGTATCGCCAGCTTTACTACCGGCGAACTCTACAACCATGCCGATGCCAAGGGCTTTATCCGGCTCTACGGCCTCCCGGTTCTGGTACGGGCGCTGATGCAGAAGCGCGGTAAGGGCGCCAAGGCCGGTAAGATAACGGACGCCAAGTCCAAGGGTACCGCCGGTTGAGGATCTGGGGCCTGTACCCGGATCCTGATCCAACGCATAATGGAGGTTCGGTAAATGTCCTGTAACAAAATCTTACCTGATGAAGGCTACGTAAAATATACCGCCGTTCATACCCAGGCTCCGGCAACGAATCATCTCCTTTGGGCCTCACTTAACCATGCCAGGACGCAGCTTTACGATTTAGGTTTAATCGGGATGCTTCCGAACGGGGTCGGTTTCGGCAACCTGAGCATTAGAGTTGAGGGGGAGGAATTCCTCATAAGCGGAACCGCCACCGGGGCCAATCGGGTACTCACCCCGGATGATTATTGTCTCGTGCGTTACTGCAATATCGAAGGGAATTCGGTAGTGTCCTTTGGGCCCATCCGGGCCTCTTCGGAATCCATGAGCCACGGTGCAATTTACCGCGCCTGCCCAAAAGCGAATTCGGTGATCCATATCCATAGTAAAACTATTTTTGAAGGTATGCTGGATGATAAGCTGTTGTCCACCCCAAAGACCGCAGCCTACGGAACCCCCGAGATAGCTTATGCAATTAGCAATGCTGTTGAGCGGTGGGGAAAGGAACAGGGGCAGATCGTTCTTGCCGGTCATGATGATGGGGTCATTGCCTGGGGTACTTCAGTTGAAGAGGCCCTTGCGCAGGTGCTGGAACTTTATGAAAAATATGGCAGTAGGAAAAATGAGCGGTAAGGAGGATCGTATGGCTGTTGTCGGTATTATCGGTGGGAGCGGCTTGGACAATCCTGATATTTTTTCTAACTCCCAGGATGAGGATGTGACAACGGCCTATGGAAAGCCCTCGGCCCCCCTAAAGCATGGGATCATCGGCGGTGTCCCGGTGGTCCTGTTGGGCCGCCATGGACGGGAACACACCATTCCTCCCACACAGGTAAATTACCGGGCGAATATTGCAGCCCTTAAAGCTGCGGGGTGTACCCACATTCTGGCAACCACCGCCGTAGGATCCCTGCGGGAAGAAATCCGCCGCGGCGATTTGGTGGTGATTGATCAGTTTATCGATTTTACCAAACAGCGGAACATGAGTTACCATGAAGTCTTTGAGCCCCATAATCCGGTACATTGCGCCATGGCCGATCCCTACGACAGCCGTCTCCGGAAAATCCTAATTGACGAATGTAAGCGCCTGCAATATCCCCTCCACGAGACGGGGACAGTGGTCACCATCGAAGGTCCCCGGTTCTCCACCCGTGCGGAGTCCCACATGTTCCGCGCCTGGGGGGCGGACATCATTAACATGTCCATTGCCACCGAAACGGTTCTGTCCAATGAGGCAGGCATCCCCTATGCGGCGATTGCCATGAGTACCGACTACGATTCCTGGAAAACCGACGAAGAGCCGGTCACCTGGGAAGCTATTTCCAAGGTCTTTGCGGAAAATGCCGCACGGGTAACAACCCTGCTGACACAGGTGATACCGCAGATATAGTGCGGAATTTTTTTATATAGGTTTTATATGGCAGAAAACAATAAAAAACCGGCCCCCGGTGTTCTCTGGGCCGGGCGGCTTGCAGAAAAACCGGAAGCAGAAGCCTTTGCTTTCCAGGCATCCATCTCCGTGGACCAGCGGCTTGCCCAGGACGATATCCGGGGCAGCCGTGCCCACGCAGCAATGCTGGGAGAACAGGGCATTATCCCCAGGGATACTGCGGCTGCGCTGGACGCTGAGCTGGAGCGTATCGCGGTGGAACTGGAATCGGGAACGCTTACCGTTGATGAAGGGGCTGAGGATATCCACTCATTTATAGAAGGAATTCTCACCGAACGCCTTGGGGATGCGGGCCGGGTGGTCCATGCCGGACGCAGCCGGAACGATCAGGTTGCCCTGGATTTCAGGCTCTACCTCAAACATACCGTGCCGGAACTTATGGCGGAACTCACCGAAACTATCATTGCCATCCTGGACAAAGCGGAAAAACATACTGAAAGCCTTATGCCCGGTTATACCCACCTCCAGCGCGCCCAGCCGGTAACCCTGGGCCACCACCTCGTTGCCTGGTGCGCCGGTCTGGTCCGGGACCGTTCCCGCTTTGCCGACGCCCTGCAGCGCCTGGACGAATGTCCCCTGGGTTCCGGCGCCCTGGCCGGATCGTCCCTGCCCCTGGACCGGGAGGCTACGGCGAAGGCCCTGGGTTTTACCCGGCCCACCCTCAATTCCATGGACTCCGTGGCGGACCGGGACTTTGCCCTTGAACTGAGCGCAGATTGCGCCATCACCATGACCCACCTGTCCCGGTTCTGCGAGGATGTGGTCCTCTGGGCAAGCGAGGAATTCAAGTTCATCAACCTGGCCGAATCCTGGAGCACCGGTTCTTCCATCATGCCCCAAAAGAAAAACCCCGATTTTGCCGAGCTTATCCGGGGAAAATCCGCCCGCACCACGGGTAATCTGGTAACCCTTTTGACCCTCCTCAAGGGTCTGCCCTATGCCTACGATAAGGACCTTCAGGAGGATAAGGAAAGTCTCTTCGACAGTCTGGATACGGTCCGTAGCTGCCTCCGCATGTTCCGGGGCATGATGGTCAGCGCCGCCTTTAATACGGAGCGTATGGAAGCGGCCTGTATCGGGGGCTTTCTGGAGGCCACCGATGCTGCGGAATACCTGGTCCGTAAGGGCCTCCCTTTCCGTAAGGCCCACGAAGCCGCCGCCCTGGTAGTTCGGGATTGCGTAGCCGCAGGTCTTACCCGCATTGCCGACCGTACCCTGGTGGAACTCAAAACCCGCTCGGAACTCTTCGAGGCGGACCTCTACGACGCCATTACCCCCGCAGCCTGTGTGGCGGCACGGAAACTGCCCGGCGGCCCCGCCCCGGATGAAGTGGGTCGGCAGATCCGGGTGTTGCGCGGGGAACTTCGTTGCAAGTAGCGCGGGGAACTTCGTTGCAAGTAGCGCGGTTTGAAAAATAGGTAAAAACCAAAAACATTGACACATATAGTAAGCCCTGTTATTATGCAGGGATGGACACTATGAAGACAGTCAAGGATAAACAAATTCTGGTTGGCGCGGACTTTGCGGGATTTCCCCTTAAAGAAGCGGTGGTAAAGCACTTAAAAGCCAAGGGATGGACCGTAACCGATATCGGCGTACGTTCTGTGGACGAGGCGAATCCGGAGATGTTCCACCGCATCGGCCTTAAGGTTGGCGCAAAAATCTCCGAAGGCGAATTTGAACGGGCGCTTATCTTCTGCGGTACCGGTATGGGAATCCATATCGGGGCAAGCAAATGTCCCCGGGTACACTGCGGAGTAGTGGAGAGTGTGCCGGCGGCGCGCAGGGCCATAACCGGAAACCGCGTCAATGTTCTTTCCATGGGAGCTTTTTATGTAGCCCCCCAGATGGGGATGGATATAGCCGATGCATTTCTGGAAAATAATTTTGGTGACGGATATGAGGACTGGGAAGGTTTTTACGATTTCCACAAAATCGCTATTGATGAATTGGACGCCTTCGATTACGAAGAATTTAAGAAGAACGGCTTTGAGGTGAAAAAGATCGGTGATGTCAAAATGGGAAAGCCGAAATATGGGGTACTCGCCTAGATTCAGCTTTAACGTTCCGCGAAGACCCTTTCCAGGGTCTTCCGGGTGTTGATTCGCCGCCTGCGTTCTTAACTTTTATTTCAAACAGAGCAATCTTATCGGAATAGATATATCCCAGTATTGGTTTTTCCATGTCCATACGGATCTTCGTGTCATACAATGGGATCCATTGGAGGGAAGTATATGCTTAAAGTTGTGGATATTCGCTGTGAATACCGTGTCAATCCAGTAGGTGTTTTTACGGAAAAACCCCGATTCAGTTGGAAAATAGAGACGGATAAAAATAAGCTGGAACAAACTGCCTATGCTATTGAGGTGGCCCAGGATAAGGATTTTTCTGTTTTCCTCTGGCAGAGCGGAAAGGTAAATTCCCGCCAATCCCTGCTGATTACCTATGAAGGTAAGGCCCTGGCATCATCAACAAAGTATTACTGGCGGGTTAAAATTTGGGACAACCAGGGTGAAGAAAGCTCCTGGGGGGACACCGCCTTTTTTATAAGCGCCCTGTTTTCTAATACAGAATGGAAGGGTTATTTTATCAGCGGTGAGGATGCCGATTCCAGAGCGTCCTCTGCGGGAACCCTGGTGAGGAAGGAATTTACCCTGTCTAAGGATATCAAGTCCGCACTCCTCTATGCCGGCGCCAAGGGGGTGTACGAAGCCTATCTTAACGGCGCCAAGGTCGGGGACTATGTACTTACCCCGGGATTTACCGAGTATCAGCATCGCTTGTTGTTTCAGACCTATGATATCACCGATCGGGTGACCAAAGGCGCTAATGCCCTGGGTTTTCTGGTAGGCCCCGGCTGGTATAAGGGGGATCTTGCAGGCTGGTTGAACTACCGGGGGATCTACGGGAACAGAACTGCGGTGATCGCCCAGATCCGGGTAGAATACAGTGATGGGACGGTGGAGCTTATCGCCAGTGATGATACCTGGAAGAGATCCAATGCCCCGGTTACGTATTCTGAACTATACCATGGGGAACACTACGATGCCCGGCTGGAACAGCCTGGTTGGGACAAACCCGGTTTTGCCGATGGTTCCTGGAAGCCGGTTTATGTGGAGAGCAAGGATCTGGGGGCCCTCAAGCCCCAGGATGGAGTTCCGGTAAAGGAACAGGAATATTTTAAACCCCGGGAGATTATTACAACTCCCCAAGGCGATAGGGTAATAGATTTTGGGCAGAATATTTCCGGATGGGTGCGCTTTAAGGTTTCGGGAAAAGCGGGTGATAAGGTCCGGATCCGTCATGCGGAGGTTCTGGATGCGGCAGGAAATTTTTACACCGAAAATCTCCGGACGGCAAAACAGACCAATGAGTATATTCTCAAAGGCAGCGGCGTCGAAACCTATGCGCCCCATCTTACTTTCCAGGGATTTAGGTATGTGGCTGTTGATGAATATCCCGGCGAAATAAAAAAGGAGAATTTTGAAGCGGTGGCTATCTATTCTGATATACGTTCCGCCGGGATATTCTCTTGTTCCCATCCCAAGATAAACCAGTTTATCAGTAATGTGCGCTGGAGTATGAAAGATAATTTTGTGGATATTCCCACCGATTGCCCCCAGCGGGACGAGCGGCTTGGTTGGACCGGGGATGCCCAGATTTTTGTTCGTGCCGCCAGTTATCTGATGGAAACTGCCCCCTTCTTCAGAAAGTGGCTGCGGGATCTTGCGGCCAGCCAGTACCCGGATGGTCAGGTTCCCCATGTGGTGCCCGATGTTTTGAATGGCATCTCCCAGGGAGATGCCCGGATTACCCAGGATGCGGGGGCCTGCGCCTGGGGAGATGTGGCGGTGGTAGCGCCATGGACCATCTATACCTACTTTGGGGATAAGGAACTTTTGGCGGAGCAGTATCCCAGCATGAAAAAATGGGTTGAATATATCCATGGGGTGTCGGAGAAGGGTGTCCTTTGGAATACGGGATTCCAGTTCGGCGACTGGGTAGCCTTGGACGCTAAAGAGGGCAGTTACTTTGGCGCCACCCCCAATGATCTTTCCGCCACCGCCTATTACGCCTATTCTACTTCCCTCCTGGCAAAGTGCGCAGCAATACTGGGCAAAGATGATGACGCTAAAAAATATACAAAACTCCGGGAGGATATAGGCGAGGCATACAAGAATGAATTCTTCAGCCCCCGGGGACGGCTGGTGGCGCCGACGCAGACCGCTCACATTCTTTCTCTGGTTTTTGATCTTACCCCTGCGGAATATAAAAACCGCACCATAGCAGCACTCGCCGCTCTTTTGGCGGAAAACGACAATCACCTCACCACGGGTTTCTTGGGAACCGCATATATACTGCGGGCCCTCCAGGAAAACGGCCGTATTGATCTGGCCTATGATCTGCTGTTAAAAGAAGATTATCCCTCCTGGCTGTACCAGATAAATAAGGGAGCCACCACAATTTGGGAACATTGGGACGGGCTTAAACCGGATGGTACCATGTGGAGCCCCGACATGAATTCCTTTAATCACTATGCCTATGGAGCTGTCTGCGACTGGATTTTCAGTGTCATGGGCGGCATTGACACGGATCGAGACAAGATTGGTTTTGCCCACAGTATTATTCACCCCTGTCCGGGTGGGGGCATCAATTGGGCGGAAACGCAATACGAATCCGGCTATGGCTTATTGGCGGCGCGCTGGGAAATAAACGGCGGGAATATAACTATTAAAGTTACCATCCCTCCCAATACCACCGCTTCGGTAACCCTGCCGAAGGCCGGTCCGGGAACCATTAACGGTACGAGCTTTGTAAAAGCGGATGGAGGGGCATCCGCAGTTCTCGGTTCCGGAACCTATTCATTCACCTACCCATTCGGAGGGTGAGCGGCCGGTGATGGTTCTGAATACCCGGCTGAAGTAGAATTGATCACTGTAGCCCACCAGGGCTGCTATATCCCGTATCAGCAGTTCCCGGTCCGTCATATACTCCTTAGCTTTTTCAATCCTGATGATGGTGAGATAGTTGATAAAGGACTGTCCGGTGTACTTGCGAAACAGGCGGCTTATATAGGTTTGGGAAATGCCGAAATGGCCGCTTAAAGATTGGAGGCTTAGGCTTTCCGCTAGATGGGCCGAAAGATATTTTTTGATAAGGGTAAAAAACTCCGGAGTGTCCACCTTGGCTATTGTCTGATTGGGCAGGATCTTGTCCAGCACATCCATGAGGCTTGCGGAAAGATCCCCGTAACAGGTGGCGTAGGCAAATGCGTCGTTTATCATCAATTCAATTTCTTCGGGGGAGACAGGACTTTTTAATTCATACTTTATATCCCCCAGAAAGGATCGGACTACTTGTTCCAGGGCTAATTGACTCTGTTCTTCCCGCCGGTACTGGTTCAGGAGATCCTCCAGGAGTTTTTTGATCCGGTCCGGTTTATTTTCCCGGAGAAACAGCCTGAGGGAGTCCTTAAATTCCCAGTCTGCCGGTGGGGACTTTGGGATTAAGCGTTGGTTTGTTAAGTGGGCCACGATAAGCTGGGTCATTCCAATGATAAGTCCCTGATCCAGAGCTTTATACAGGGAGCGGACCACCATGGGTAGTTCCGTCAGGGGAAAAGGCTGCCCCCAAATGAGGGTTGTCGTATACCCCGGGATCTCCTGGTGTTTAAAAACATCAGTAAAGTGATCGTTTGGTAGTTCTCCTGTGGCAATATGGAGGTATTCCATCTCGTCACGCCCGGTGAGGGTAAACCAATCTTCCCCGGCCCTGTCCATGATTCCCCCAATGAGGGGGGAAAAACGACTGGGCAGTCCATTTATTCTCATCAGGGCGGCGGTATAAAGCGGGGCGGGAAAGTATGCATTGAGTTTATCCGGGGGAGGCGCATCCTCACCCAGGAGTTGTCTGAGCAGGCTTAAACGATTCTGCCGTTGTTCGTTTTCAATAAGCGGAACAACCCGGTCCAGGGACGCCCTAAGCGTAGCGGGGCTAATAGGCTTAAGGAGGTAGTCTACGGTGCCGTGCCGGAGGGCGGTACGGGCATATTCAAAATCTTGATAGCCGCTTAGTATAATTGTTTTGATATCCGGCAGTTCTTCATGGAGGGTACGGATCAATTCAAGGCCGTCCATTACGGGCATCCTAATATCCGTAAGCAGGATATCCGGATGGTATTGACGGGCCAGTTCCAGACCGGTTTTCCCGTTATCCCCAGCGGCAGCTAATTCAAACTGTGGACAATAGATCCTCAGAATATCACGGATATGTTCCGCCGCCGCCGGTTCATCTTCCACAAGGATTATTTTATACATGGCTGCCTATGATCACCACAGCCCCCTCAGGACTGTCATTCCCTTTGGGAATGTTGGAAAACCGTAATACTGCGTCTGTACCGAAGAGTATCAGGAGACGGGCGTATATGGTGGGGATCCCCATGCCGCCTATGTCCATATTGAGATTCCCTTCCTGAATCCGGTTCCGCAGTTCCGCCATTTTTTGTACCAGCCGGTTTTTCTTATCCGCAGTAAAGCCGCTGCCATTATCCCTTACTTCTATATACCAAAAATCATCTTCTATCCATCCCCGTATGCTGATCCGCATGACTTTGGGGGAATCCGTAAAACCGTGGGTTGCGGCATTTTCAACCAGTTGCTGTACAACTATTTTGGGTATCTTTTTATCCAGCACATCTTCGCCGATGTGAATCTCATAGATCAATTTATCCAGATACCTGGTTTTAAGCAGATACAGGTAATGCTCCACATATTCCAATTCTTCCCGGATCGTAACCAGCCGCCGTTCTGTTCCCGCAGAATAACGGAACATGGATGCCAGCCCTTCACAGATTTCGCAGATAGTTTCATTGCCGCTCTTTACCCCCTGGTGGGAAATAACATTCAGTACATTGTACAAAAAGTGGGGATTTACCTGGGCCTGGAGGGCGTCGAATTCGGCCTGGAGATGGAGCAGGCTCATCTGTTCCTCCTTATGCCTGGCCTGGTTAAGCCGCTTTATAAGCCGGTTATAGCTTTGGTAGAGTTGTACCAATTCATCATCCCGGTGTTCAAAGGCCAGTTCTTCCGTATCATCCAGATTGGTCTTATCCATCCGGGAGATGAGCCGGCGTATGGGTACCGTAACCCTGGTGGAGAGGATGAAAATAACGAACACCGAAAGCCCCCAGAGCAGTAAAGCCATTAGGATGGTAATGCCGGTAATATCCTTAACTGCTTTCATCGCGCCTTCTCTGCTCTGCATGACGATGGTATAGATATCCGTATACGATGAATAATAGGAGGCGGCGATATTTCTGCCGATATGATCCAGGGGCTTTCCCCCTAGGGTGGGATTTTTGGTAATCAGTTCCCTCAGGAAGCGATTGGTTTCGGAATCAAACTGGGAAAAAAAGATTTCCCCCCGGCTGTTGATCGCCGCCGCCGGGATGGTCCCCCGGGTGTCCAGGCGGTAAATAGCTTCCAGATCCGAAAAGGGTTTTTGTACTTCGATATAGCTTGCAATATTATTCCCCATCACCAGCCGGGTAATGCTGAAGACATCCCTGGGGTTCCGGATATCCCAGGGATCAGGGTAGGGGGACCGCAGGATCGCCTTACCCATGGCGGCGTCCACCCAGTCCATACGGGTAGGTTTGGCATTCCCATCAGGGATGGTATAGATATTTGCATTGCTGGTCAGGATATCCCCGTATTCGCTGAAGAAGGTAACCCGGTGAAAGTTTGCGGTATTGCAGTAGGTTGCAAGGGCAGTGCGGATTTCGCTTTTTGCGTTAGCGATAAAAATCTGGGCGCCCGGTTCCATCCGTTTAGTCCGGGCAAGGACGGTGATAGCGGAAAGGGTTTTGCTGTCCGAAAGTAGAAATTCGGTGATAAAACGCATGGGCCGGACCATTTCATCCAATTGGTGGGACATATTTTTACTGAGCACATCCAGATCCAGTCTATTAATTTCTTCCAGGCGTTTAAGGTTATAGGTTTCAAAAATAACGGCAATGAAAACGATAATGACGGTAACCATGAGGGAATAGGTAAGCATTAACCTGGTTCTGAACCGCATTTCAGCTCCTTTGAAATAGTATAAAATAGATAATACTATTTGTATAGAAAATTTTTCAGAAAAGAATTGTACCGGATTTTTCAGTCTTTTTTGCTCTTTTCTCCATGTACGGTGGTGAAAATTCGCCCTTACTATTACTAATTACCCCCATATGGGGAATATATTTTAGGAGGAATCTATGAAATTATTCAAAAAGATGGCATTTACGGTATTGATCCTGTTGATCTCCACGGGAGCTGTTTTCGCCGGCGGAGGAAGTCAAGGCGGCGGATCAGGAGGCGGGGCCGGCGGTAAAAAGCAGGTTCTGACTTTCCTGTACGACAAGTCCTCTGCCTTTGAGGGTATCCAGGCTGTTATTGATGCCTTTGAAGTTAAATACAACGTGGAGGTGGAATTGGAGGTCCGGCCTGCCGGAACCGAGGGTGATAATATCATCAAGACCCGGCTTGCCACCGGGGATATGACTGATATTTTTATTTACAATACCGGTTCCCTGCTCCATGCCCTTAACCCGGAGCGAAATCTCGTGGATTTGACCGGTGAATCCTATTATGGGAACTTAGACAATGCGTTCGTTACCGCTGCATCGGTAAATAACCGGCTCTATGGGATTCCCAGCGCCAGTGCAATGATCGGCGGATGGCTTTATAGTAAAAAGATATACAAGGAATTGGGGCTCCAGGTTCCCCGTACTTGGGCGGAACTTTTGGCCAATCTGGAAAAATGTAAGGCCGCAGGAAAGACGGGCCTCCTCGCTTCCTACAAGGAAAGCTGGACTGCCCAGCTCATCATCCTATCGGATGAATACAATGTAAAAGCCTTAGCCCCCAATTTTCCTGCCGACTATACTGCCGGCAAGGCGAAGTATGCCACAACCCCTGTAGCCCTGCGTGGATTCCAAAAATATGCAGAAACCCGGGCCTACTTGAACAGCGATTTTATGGCTACCACCTATAATGATGCCATGGATATGCTGATAAACGGGAAGGGTGTTCATTGGCCCATGCTGACCAATGCCCTGAGCAATATGTATGCCCTCTATGGCGACAAGGTTGATGATATCGGTGTATTCGGCCAGCCCGGGGATGATCCCAATAACCAGGGTTTGACTGTTTGGGCGACCGATGGACTCTATATTTATAAGAACAGTCCTAATGTAGAACTTGCAAAGAAGTTCTTTGAGTTCTATGTATCCGAAGAAGGGATTAAGGCGTTCCTGTCCGTGGTCAAGCCTAATGGGCCTATGCACATTAAAAATGTTTCCCTCCCGGCTAATGTTTATGAAGGGGTCAGGGATATGCTGCCCTATTTCAATAGCGGCAAGACCGCTCCTGCGCTGGAATTTGAATCTCCGGTGAAGGGGCCGAACCTGGAACAGCTCTGTATTGAGGTCGGTTCAGGTAATCTCACCCCGCAAGCCGGCGCAGCGGCTTACGATGCGGATGTGCAGAAACAGGCAATTCAGTTGGGCTTGTCCGGCTGGTAGTATTTTTGACAAAAGGCGGGAATGGGTTTTCCCCTTCCCGCCTTTTCTAGCGAGGTATGGCTTGAAAAGTAAGATATACAATCCATGGTTTTTAGCGCCGCTGGTGCTTGTCTATGCGGCCCTTTTTCTTATTCCCATGATCATTTCCTTCTTTTTCAGCATGACCATATGGACCCTGACGGAATTCCGTTTTGTCGGGCTCTATAATTTTAAAACCTTTTTTTCGGAGTATTCCCTCAGAATCGGAGTCAAAAATACCCTCTTGTACGCCGCGTTAACCTGTGGTTTTAAGGCGATATTCGGTCTTGCTTTGGCGGTACTCCTGACATCGCCCATGAAGACCAAGAACCTTATCAGATCCATACTTTTTTTCCCAAACTTGGTAAGCACCATCGCGGTGGGAATGATTTTCAGCTCCATGATGCACCCTTCCAGGGGGCTCTTTAATTCTCTCCTGGGAGCTCTGGGTATTGCCGGTCCGGACTGGTTGGGAAACGCCTCCCTCGCCCTTTTTTCGGTAATTGCCGTGGATGTATGGAAGGGGGTCGGTGTTGCCACGGTGATCTATGTTGCCGGCCTTATGGCTATTCCGGAAACCTATTACGAGGCGGCATCCATTGACGGAGCCGGTGGATTTCAGCGTTTCCGTATGATCACCCTGCCCCTGGTACAGTCTTCCATCAATACGGTTATTGTTCTTGCGTTTATCGGCGGTATCCGGACCTTCGATTTGATTTGGACCATGACCAAGGGCGGTCCCGGCTTTGCCACCGATACCATGGCATCCATTATATATAAACAGTACGCCTACGGGTTCTACGGTCTTTCTACCGCGGGAAATGTCATTATGTTCCTACTTATCGCAGCAATTGTGTTTCCCCTGTACCGGTTCCTTATCAGCTTAGAGGTGGATGTATGATGAAGAAAAAAAACCGTTATTTATGGATAGATATAATCGCCGTTGTTGCAAGTATAATCATCTTTATCGTCCCCTTTTATTTTATTTTTCTGAATTCCATAAAAGATCGCCGGGAAGCGGGTTTAATGAACCTGACCTTACCCACTACAATTCATTTTGAAAACTATCTTGAGGTTCTTTCTACCCAGAAATTTATGCTGATCCGGGCTTTTTGCAACAGCGTCCTTATCACCGCAGGTTCCATTGTTCTGCTGATCCTGGTTTGCTCTCTGGGGGGGTATGTACTGCAGCGGATTACCGGGAAGCTGACCGGCGCCGTCAATTTTGTCATCCTTGTGGGACTTATGCTGCCCCCTGCCATACTGCCGACCATATGGGTAATGAATGGTCTCGGTATATACCGTACTCTTTTTGGAATAATCCTGGTGGAAGTGGCGTTAAATATTCCCTTTACCACCATGCTTTTCCGGGGCTATGCCGCTTCCATACCCCGGGAGATTGAGGAAGCCGCCTATGTGGACGGCTGTGGTCCCTGGCGGATGTTTGTGCAGATCATTTTTCCCCTGTTCATCCCGGTTACTGCCACGGTTACTGTGCTGTCCTCGGTAAATATTTTCAATGACTTTGTGAATCCTCTCTACTTTTTGCCGGGAGGCAAAAACCCTACGGTCCAGCTTACGCTCTATAATTTTATGGGTCGCTACGATTCCGCCTGGCATTTGCTTTTTGCAAATGTGGTGTTAATCACCATCCCGCCATTAATACTATTTATCTTCTTCAACAGAAAAATCGTATCCGGTATTACCGCCGGCGCGGTGAAGGGGTAATTAGAAACCCGGGCTGTTAAAAGAATAAGATTCGCTTTAGCGATCCGCGATGACCCTTTCCAGGGTCTTCCGGGCGCCCTGGGTATAAAAGCTTTCCAGATATCCCTTGAATACTCCGGTAAGCTTGGTAAATTCTTCTTCTTTTAAATCATGAACACCGATAACCCGGAGAAAGTTCTCAGGGTTATTCCGGGCGGTTTTTGCAGCGTCGATTGCCGCCTGCCCGGCGCCGTCCTTGATGGGTATAGCTTGGCCATCCTCCCCGGTACCGGCCAGAAACCGCGCCCAGCCGGCCAGGGCTGCCGTAACAGCCTTGTGTTTCCCGTCTGAATGGATTAGTTCGACCAAGGGGTTGATAATGAAGTTGGGGATCTTCGTGGAGCCATCCTCGCAGAGACGCAGAACCGTATCGGCAATATTCTTGTTGGAGAACCGGTTAATAAGGGTATCCTTGTAAACGGTAAGATCGATACCCGGTACCGGGGCGAGGGTAGGGGTGACCTCTTCCATATAGAAGTTCCGGATGTATTTTTGAATAACCGGATCCACCATGGCTTCGTCAACGGCGGTAAAGCCCATGAGGTACGCCGGATAGGAAAGGGCGGAGTGGCTTCCATTGAGGAGACGCATCTTCATCAATTCGTAGGGCTCCACATCCTTCGTAAGCTGAACCCCGGCCTTGGCATAATCCCGGGGATCGAAACCGGAATACGGAAGTATCTTAAAATCATCCTCCAGAACCCATTGGATAAAATCTTCGCTGGCCACTGCCCAGCGATCGATGATGCCGTATTTTTCTTCCAGGTACCGTACGGTTTCCGGCGAAGTGTTGGGGGTAATGCGATCTACCATAGAACAGGGAAAGGCAATATTGTTTTCTATCCAGGGTATTAACTCCGGCCGGACTTCCCGGCAGAAGGAGAGCAGGCTTTTTTTAAGGATCTTTCCGTTGGAGGGAAAATTATCGCAGGAAACGATGGTCAGGGGCTTTTTATTGGTTTTAGACCGCTCCCACAGGGCTGCGGTGAGAAAGGCAGCGAGAGATTTGGGATCCTCCGGGTGTTCCCGGTCGTGGACCAGAAAGGGATGTTTCCAATCAATATCCCCGGCAGCGCTATTATAACAGTAACCCTTTTCGGTAACCGTTATGGTGATCAGGGCAGTTTCCTCCGAAGCGGTCCGCTTAATCGCTTCTTTTTTATTTTCAGCTGCATTGATATATCCCAATACGGATCCGATAATTCGGACCTCCTCTTCTCCGCCCTTTCCTCTGGAGAGCAGGGTGTAGTAGTAATCCTGTTCTGCGGTGATTGCCGACAGGGGATAGGGATCCGGAACAAGGTTGATTTCAAATACCCCGGAATGGGCCGTTCCATCTGCGATAAGTCTGTCCAGAAACAGCGCTTGATGGGCCCGGTGGAAATGTCCCATCCCCAGGTGCACTATTGCTGTTTTGAGATCGTCCTTTGTATAAGATGGTATCAGCACCGGCGCCTTAATTTTACTCAAATTTTTCCGGTTCAGTTTTATCCTTTCCATGATAGCTCCTGTACGCAATGTCGTATCCCTATCAGCCGGCCAGTACCGCCCGGGCCAGCTCCCGGCCTTTTTCTTCCAGGCCCTTCAGCGTAGCTTCGTCCGGGGCGCCCGCCCATTCCAGACTCTCAAGGCTGGTCCACTTGAGGGGCTCAATGGCGGCCTCGTAGTCCTTCTTAGCGCCCCCGACCCAGCCCCAGGAACCAATTCGTAAAACCGTTTTCCCGGTGATATGTTTGCGGCGGAAGATGTCCAGTACATTGGCCATGGGGGGAAACATGGCGTACTCGTAGGTTGGCATGGCGATAACCAGGCCGGCGCTCTTATAAACGTCCATCAGAACCCAGGATACATTTTCGTCCGGGACCCGGTGGATAGTGTAGGGGACTCCCTCGGCTGCGATTCCCCGGACCACCGCGTCAACGCCCTGTTTCGTGTTACCGTACATGGAACCCCATATAACGGCGATTTCCTTCTCCGCAGGTCCCTTTGCATAGGCTGCGTATTTGAGGTAGCGGCCGATAATCGTCTTTGGATTTTTGCGCCAGACTATGCCGTGGCTGGGTGCGACACATTTTATTTCCAGACCGGCCACCTTCTCCACCGCCTTTTCTACAAAGGCCGAAAAGGACGCCACGATGTTGGCGTAGTAGCGGAGACATTCTTTTTCAAAGGCGGCGTGTTCCGCCTCGGTATATTCATCGTCAAAGATCCGATCCCCCAGGATACCGTAGGAACCGAAGGCATCACAGGGAAAGAGGGTCCCGGATTCGCCGTCCCAGGTAACCATGGTTTCCGGCCAGTGGATATTAGGCGCCTCCCGAAAAGTGAGAACCTTGCCCTTGCCCAGATCCAGGGTTTCCCCATCCTTTACAGCCCGGAGACCTTCCGTTATTTTGTAGAAGGATTTGACCAGATTTATCCCCTTGGCGGTGGCAATAATCTCCGCCTTTGGGCTTTTTTCCCGGAATTCCCGGAGCCAACCCGTATGATCCGGTTCCAGGTGGTTCAGGATGAGATAATCAACCTGATCAAAGCTGATACCCGTGTCCTTTAGGGCATCGGTAAGCTGCTTGGGCGCCCCGCCCCAGTCGCGGATAAGATCGATAAGGGCGATTTTTTCACCCTTTACTATGTATGAATTCAGGGAAACGCCCTGAGGGATAGGCCAAATTCCCTCAAAAAGATCCGGCGCTTCGATATCCGCATGGAGGCAATAAACTGAATCTGAAATTTTATGTGCTTTCATAGTTTTCCTTGTGATCCTAGCAAAACGCCAAAAAAACAACCCCCACCCCTTGGAGTAAAAACTTCATGGAGAAAAGGGGTAAAACACCTTTACCGGTGCATAAGCCGAAAAACGACCTGTCAACTAGTGTTTTAAGACAGAAATAACCCGTTCCAGAACCTTTTTCCGGTCCAGAGGTTTAACAATGTAACTCTTTGCACCCATAAGCAAAGATTTTTTGACAACATCCTCTTTTCCCAGGGCACTGACCATTATTACACAGGCGTTTTTATCAAATTCCAGTATTTTCTCCAGGGCAGAAACACCGTCCATTACCGGCATTGTGATGTCCATGGTAACCAAATCAATGTTTGGATGCATTTCCTTGTACTTTTCAACGCCCTGAGCCCCATCCGCAGCGGTTCCTGCGACTTCAAAGCCCTCTGATGTGAAAATCTGACCAAGCTGTTTTGCGATAAACATGGAGTCATCAACAACAAGAACCCGATAAGATCCACCCTCGGGTTTTTGTCCCTCGGGAGCTTTCTCATTCATACTGGGCATATCACCTTTTGCTATCATGGGTACGCTCCTCTTCTCCTTAATACTTTATGTTATAGCATATTACTAGTCAAGGGGCTAGTTACTGACTTTTTTGGAAGACCAGCTACTTGCATGAATAAAATGCCAATATACAATATTATCATGACCATTCCGTTTATACTAGCTCCTATGGCCGAATTAAGCCACCGCCCCCTCCGGGAATTGATAGAGGGCTTTGGGGGCTGCGACGAGTATTTCACTGAAATGATCAGCGCCGGGGCTTTAATCGGCGGCGGTCCGTTTGAGTCCTTCTATACCGATGGCGGTCCCTGCCCCCAAAAACTGGTCTACCAGCTGGTGGGCTCCGATCCCGGCCACCTGGCTGCTGCCGCCGCCCTTCTGGACCGGCTGGAATGCCGGGGTATCGATATCAACATGGGCTGTTCCGCCCCGGCCATTACCCGTACCGGCGCCGGGGTTAGCTGGATGGCCTCGGCGGATCGGGCTGCCGCCATGGCAGCCCGCGTCCGGTCCGCCACCCAAAAGCGGCTCAGCGTAAAGCTCCGCACCGGCCTGGAGGACGATTTCGACTACCTCGTTGGGTTTTGCCGCCGCCTGGAAGCTGAGGGGGTAGAACTTATCACCCTGCATCCCCGGACCAGCCGGGAAAAGTTCAAGCGCAAAGCCCGCTGGGAGTACGTAGGCGCCCTCCGTTCCGCCCTGAAGATCCCCGTGGCAGGCAACGGCGACATAGCCGGCCCGGAAGACCTGCTCAGCCGAGCCGCCTCGGGCTGCTGCGACGCCGTTATGGCCGGCCGGGCTGCGGTACAGCAACCCTGGCTCTTCGCCCAGGCCCGGGAAGCAGAAAAGGCGAAAGAGACGCTAGGTGTCAAAACGGTGACAGTCACCTTTTTGGAGGAAACCGGGCTGCGGTTCCTGGAGCTTCTGGCAAAATACCAGCCGCAGGAGTTCCACATCAGCCGAGCGCGGCGCTTCTTCAACTATTTCTGCGATAACCTGAAGTGGGGTACCTACGTGAAGAACCTGCTGAACCGGGAAACGGAGTTACGCGGTGTGGCAAAGGCGTGGTCGGGGTACTTCGCGGAACATCCGGAGGAGCCATGAGCCGCGATTATTAATCATTGCTAAGCTCCCCCTTTTGGCAGTATAATTTAAAAATGATGGCCATTGACGATATAATTCAACTTTGTGAAAGCGGAGCGTTGCAATGGTCAAATCATATCCTTGTGAGGCTTTTACGGTTTGAGTTGTAACACAGTTTTATCTGCGTCTGATGATACAAACCACCCTAGCAGTTTTACACTCCCACCGCTTTTCTGAAGTTCTCCACCACCTGATCCACCGCAGGCCGGGCGTCCACATCCTTCAGGATGCCCTTCTTACGATAGTAGTCGATGAGCGGCTCGGTCTGGTTACGGTAGACTTCAAGCCGCTTTTGGACCGCTTCGGGTTTGTCGTCCTCCCGGGTGTAAACTTCGCCGCCGCAGCTATCGCAGGTATCCGCTTTTTTGGGCGGGTTGAAGACCCTGTGGTAATTGACGCCGCATTTCCGGCAGACCCGGCGGCCGCCTAAGCGTTCCAACACCGAGCTATCGGGGATGTCGAAGTTGACCACCTTATCCACGGCGGAAAACCCTGCCAGGGCTTCCGCCTGGGGGATGGTCCGGGGGAAACCGTCCAGGATGTAGCCCTTTTGGGCATCCGCCTGGGCAAGCCGCTCCTTAACCAGTTCGATGGTGGTTTCATCATCCACGAGTTTCCCCGCGTCAATGATGGCCTTAACCTTGAGCCCCAGGGGGCTTTTTGCTGCAATGGCGGACCGGAAAATCGCGCCGGTGGAAATATGGGGAACCGTGAGGATATCCACCGCTTTGGCCGCCAAGGTTCCCTTCCCTGCCCCGGGGGGGCCTAAAAATATCAGTTTCATGTTTGCCTCCATCTTCTCTAATTATTATTGGAAAACGTCCATTTTTGATAGGGGGTAACAAGCATGGAAAAACATGACATATGTCACCCCTGTTACCGAAAATTCCAGGCCAAACAGCCGGAAATTCCGATAAATCTGTACAAACATTGTTATTTGGAGGTAAATCATGACACAAAAATCTATTCCCTTTGCCACGGCTGCCGATCCCTTGGTCCACAAATCTCCCCCTGCTATTTCCGTCATAGTTCCGGTGTACAATACTGAAAAGTATCTTTCCGATTGTCTTGACTCCCTTATAGGGCAAACTTTTCAGGATCTGGAGATCCTCTGTGTTGATGACGGCTCCTGCGATAATTCGGCGGAAATTTTGAAAACCTATGCGGAAAAATATCCGCGGATCAGAATTTTTTCGCAGAAAAACACCGGTCCCGGCATGGCGCGGAATACGGGGCTCCGGTATGCTGAAGGAACCTACATCATGTTCTGCGACAGCGATGATATATATGATAAAGATATGTGCAGGATCATGTTTTCCGCGATACACAAGCGAGGAGTTGATCTTGTAAAATGTAAAATGACTGCGGTTTATCCCTCCGGGGAACGTACTAAGGAAGAACTTGTAATCCCATCGGAAAAGGGGTTTCATCTCCTGAACTCTCAATGGAGGGGAATATTGTGCAGGGGAGTATGGGACAAAATATTCAGACTGGATATTATCCGGTGTAATAATATCTACTTTCCTCCGGTTACGGTCAGTGAAGATATTTCTTTTCTTATACAATATGCCGCTGTAGCGTCAACCTGTTTTATTCTTCCTGATAACCTTTACTATTATTATGTCCGCAGGAATTCTACTGCGGGAAAATATGAAACGGATCCCCTGCCGTATCAGAACGATATTTTAATCTCATATCAGTTTACACTTCGTTTCCTCTTGGCCCATTCGTGTATCAAGAGTAATAGCTATATCCTGTTTCACCTTGCCAATGAACTTACCTATTATTGGAAGAACGAAAAGCAGGACTGTCATCAGTTCTTTAGGAGGATAAAACAGGAAATATTGTTTTATTTCGACAGGAGCGATATTTCATCATACCCCTTGCTGGAAGCTATCAACAACGAAAAAGATCAGAAAGCTATAGATATTCTTCAGAGCCTTCATACGGCATGGTTGCTCGGAATACAAGTGCAGCCTAATGTACGGTTCGTAAAAGTTTCATGAACTGAAAACTTGTTAAGCTGGTTCGCGGCAATTTTTGGATTAGCAATTACCATGGGGCCCATGCCGATATGGGCTCTATTTCTTTTTAACCTTTGCAATATAATCCAGCAGCGCTTCTCTGGTTGTGAACCAGTTCCTTCCAATCTTTATTGCACTTAAACGCCCGGTACGCGCCAGATATGACAAATATTCCAAGCTATAATCGCACAGTTTCGATGCGCCATTCATATTTATATATCCATAGGCATCTTCAGCATCATTTTTGCTTTTTAGCGCATTTAGGTATATCATCAACGATCGTTCAACCGATCGGCCGATAAAATCAAAATAATTACCGTATTTTTCTCTATCGGCTTCCTTTAAAACCCGGTAATATTTTTTTCTGTCTACGTTTAGTATAACCGCCGGCGGATAACCATGGGTTATAAGTATTAAGTTCATAAGCAACCTGGCGGTACGTCCATTTCCGTCTATAAACGGATGGATGTATACTAATTTATAATGTACCCACGCTGCCAATTCAATAACCGATAGCTTTGCTTTATTGCTATAATACCATTCCATAAATTCCTGCATTAACCTGGGTAGTTTTACTGCTGACGGGGGAAGATGTACCGCGCCTAGTATCATGACATTTGTCTTCCTGTAGGTTCCGGCCTCCACATCATTAATATTTTTTAAAATAAGTTTATGAATCTCAAGGATAGCACTCTCATCCAATATCTTTTTCTTTTTTATAAGGGCATATAAATATTCAATACCATCTTTATGGTTAATTGCTTCGAAATGTTCTTTTAGCGTTTTATTTCCAATGGTTAACCCGCGATTAATAACCAATTCGGTTTCTTGTAAGCTTAGCGTGTTTCCTTCAATGGCATTTGAATTATACGTCCATTCCAGGATAAATTGTTCATTTAGTTTTCGGACTATTTCAGGAGGGAAAGGCCGCAGCGCGTCCAATTCGCGCTTCTTGCCTTCAATGCTTTTGAGCAAATCTTGGTTACTTGCTATAACATCGGATTTCATGTATTTAACTATATCCGATGTTTCCTGGTTATGCAAGGCCGCCGCACAGCCCCGGGGGCAGGCCATGACTTCCAGGATATTACCTGGCAAGTCCTTCCTTATTGAGACCGGGCCCTATTATTCGGTTTTCATTCTTGAATACCGGCCGCCTTCGACTCCCATACGGGATGTTCTCCCGGCGGCGTTTCTGCTGTCGCTCAACTCTGATTCTAATATTTCTGTATACCTTGAAAGGACAGAACGTTCGGCGCTAAAGGCCGTTTCTTCATCAAGGCTGAGTGTTGCCTGTTCCAGTTCGCTTTCCGCTTCTACGGTTCTTTGCAGGGCTGTTCTTAAACGGATAGAATCGGCCCCGCCTGCATAATAAAGGCGGCCTATTTCTTTAAGGGCCTCGACAAAACGCGCCCTGGCTTGTGAATAAATAGCCATGTTTGAGGAATCTTCATCGGCCGGATCGGTCAGAACAATTACACGTTCAGGAATGGTGTTTTCGGAACTATCGGCGCTTCCGCCGCGAAGAACCGCAGTCAGCCTTTCCCTGTTCTGGGGAGGAATCTGATAGTGTATCAGCAGGGTTTTATAATCACCCTGATTAAGATTAGGAATATTGTAAGTAATATGGTTGTTTTCAGTCCGGTACGGAGTTCCCCATGCTGCAAGGATCCTGACTCCCGGTGAAAATTCCACATTGATTTCCATGTCCTCCGCTGCGGGGACGGCGAAACGTTCAAATTCCCTGTCGGTATTAAGGATTTGCTGCATGAGCTCCCGGTTGTCAAGTGAACGGGAATTGCCCCGTCCGTATTCCGCCAGGGTTCGTAAAAGCTCTTCGTCAAAATTTCCTCCCACGCCGATGGTGGAAATAGAAACACCCTGTTGGGTATACGATTCTACTATGGTGTGGAGGATTGATTTGGAAACAGAATTATTAAAATCAAACGTGCCGGCCAGGGTATTACTTGCATGACCGGTTCCGGATATGATGCCTTCGTAGTAATTATATTCATCGCCATTTTTTATTTCAACCTGAAAAGGGGTCTCGTACTCAGAATCGTGGTAATCATAATTCTGTACCCAAACCTGATACCGGCCCTGGGCAGCGGCGCCTTGATACCAAAAGACGTTTTCCACCGGTTCGGTGGTTTCACCGGTCACATTTCTGTCAACATCCAGCCAGCCTCCTGATAAATCTTTCATATTGGCAAACCATATTTCTTCATGGGCAGGAGTTATTACATGGAGGTCCAGGTCATTCCGGTTATTCCACACAAGCGATATTCGTATGTCTCCGGAATGGGCTAAGGCGCTGGCAAGCCGGTTGGAGAATTCATTGCCATCTGAAATGAGAAGAACCATATTAATTGCATCTTCCTGGTAATTCAGCATAATCTGGTCATAGCCAAGATTAATGCCCTCTTCAAGTTTGGTTCCGCCCTCGGCCGTAAGTTCATTTACCGCATCCAGAAATCCCCGGCGTTTTTCATCACTGTCCATTTGTGCAGATTCGAAAAGTACCCCGGCGGTATCGTTAAAATATACCAAGGCCAGAGAATCAATATCCCGAATTTTATCTATAAAACTGGTCAGGGAATCTTTGATCCAGAAAATTTTTTCATCATCGTTCATCGAAAGAGAGGTATCAACCACAAACGCCAGATTCAAAGAGGGAATATCCGAGAAGTCCTGGACCTTTCCCTGTACGCCGATCTGTAGTATTCCATCCCTGCCGGTATTTGTCTCCGGATTCAGATAATTATAAACATAAAAACCAATATCCGTTTCCGGTTCAGGGTAGTGATAATCAAAGGAAGAAATATACATATTATCGTTAATTTCTTCCGGCGGAACAATAATACCATTGTTTGCCTGATACCGGTTTCTGGTGTTTAAGGGAACGGCCTCCGTTAATCCTTCTGACAATAAAAAATAGGGGATACAGAAAATAAAAACACCCAGAAGCAGGCTTTTACGGATATTTGTATTCATGTCTGATATTCCTACAGGATGGATCGGACTACCCGGAAACCGATATAACTTGTTATGGTAGAATGCGCCGCGCTGGCGCGGTTGGCCGAACGCAGAAACCGCGCTTCACTGTACCAGCTTCCGCCCCGTATTACCGCATGTGAATATAAGGCGCCGTCAAGGGCGCCGGAACTGTTATTCAGATTATACTGATCCCAGCACCACTCAAATACATTCCCGTGCATATCATATAGACCCCAGGCATTTGCCTTAAAACTCATAACCGGCAGCGTTCTTGCATGGTATTGCCCTTTAGGGTTTCTGTTATAAGGATAATTTCCGTCATAATTGCCTTGGTTCACAGTAATATTATTTCCCGTGTTAAACGCAGTGGAAGTACCCGCTCTGCAGGCATATTCCCATTCAATTTCTGTGGGAAGACGATACCCGTCCGACTCATGATCCCAGATTATTTCAGTATCACGAATTGTATAGGCCGGGGTAAAACCTTCTCTGACACTGCGGGCGTTACAATAAATTATCGCATCAAACCAGCTTACATTTTCTACCGGCAGGTTTGGTCCTTTGAATCTGCTGGGATTTTTTTGTAGTACCGATTCATAATCATCCTGACTAACTTCGTGTTTGGCAATGTAAAAATCACCTACTATTACCTGGTGCTGGACTTCATCCCGCTGTCTTGAGGTTTCAGAAACAGGACTTCCCATAATAAAAGTCCCCGCCTGGATTTTAACAAAATCAATGGGGACATGATCCTGATTTGTCTGGGCCGGTGCAATAAAGGGAATGGAAAAAAGGGCAATTAAAATAATGACGACTGGCTTTTTCATCTATGTTCTCCTCAATGCAATATGCTAAAAAACATAGTAGAATTCATATCATAGCAATGGTATTCCATCAAGGTAGCTTGAAAGAGACTTACCCCGCGCTCTCCTTGGCAATTTTTGTGTTTCTTTGTATAGAAACATATGATTTATCAAGATAGTATACGATATTAACGGTATTGTCTTAATCCTGGTTATTTTTCTATGCGGCGTTGTACCGTTGTATTCATCAAAGGATAATTCGCTTATTCGCTTTATCGTTATGGATAATAGATCCGCTTGAAAGAAAGTTTTATATTATAGTATAATTTCCAAAGGAAGCCGAACATGGAAACTGCGGAACTTATAGAAATCATCGCCCGTGACGAGGACAGCAAACACCAGTTTAAGGCAAATGTCACCAATGAAGTCTCTTTAGCCCAGGAGATGATCGCCTTTTCCAATTCCGGGGGCGGCGAACTATACATTGGAGTAAACAATGACGGGACCTTTGCCGGGCTCACTAGGGAAGACCTTGGCAGGATAAACCAGCTGGTTTCAAATGCCGCCTCCCAGAATATACGGCCGCCTATCAATCCCCAAACTGAAAACATAGCGGTCTTCAGCGGCTTAGTAATGCGCATCGTTGTTGTTGATGGGTTAAGCAAGCCCTATATGGACAAAAATGGGACCATCTGGGTAAAAAGCGGTTCCGATAAACGGAAAGCCACATCCAGGGAAGAAATACAGCGAATATTTCAGGCCGGCTCTTTCGTTCACGCTGATGAAACCCCCGCAAACGGCATGACCATTGCGGATTTAGATACGGAGTATTTCAAGTCCTTCTTTAAAAAGGTTTTCAGTGATACCGCTGAACTTGAGGCCGATTCCCTCCCGGCTATATTAAAAAACATGAATCTGATGAACGGTGATATTCTCAATTTAGCAGGCGCCTTATTGTTTAGCAAAAATCCGTCTTTTAAGCTGCCCGCATTCATCGTTAAGGCCGTGTGTTTTCCCGGTAATGAGATACATGAATCGCAATATCTGGACAGCCGGGACATAGGTGGAAAATTACAGGATGTCTTTCAACAATGCATGGGATTTATGGGGGCGAATATCCGCCATGTTCAAAACGGGCAGGGGGTAAACTCCCTGGGGGTTCTCGAAATTCCGCAAATTGCCCTGGAGGAAATTCTTGTTAATGCCCTTATCCACCGGGATTATTTTATCTCAGCGCCCATACGCATTTTCGTCTTTACGAACCGTATCGAAATTATCAGCCCCGGCCATTTGCCTAATAATCTCACTATCGAGAATATTAAACGGGGGAACTCGAATATACGCAATCCCGTATTAGCATCCTTCGCCACACGAATACTACCCTATCGTGGGTTGGGAAGCGGCATTACCAGGGCCTTAAAGGAATACCCCCATATTGATTTTGAAGACGATCATGACGGAAACAGCTTTAAAGTGATAATAGCAAGAAAAAATGGGGAATGAAGAACCTTCCGCGTAATTACATTGCAAGACCCTTACCCCGCACTCTCCTCGGCAATCTTCTTCAGCTGGTTTGTTGCTATTTTTGGGTTGGCTATCACCATGGGTCCCGCCGCACAGCCTCCGGGGCAGGCCATGACCTCCAGGATATTACCGGTGTTGCGGCCTTCGGACCAGGCCTTCATCATGGCAAGGCCTTCTTTGTTGAGGCCGTTGACACATTCGGGGTGAAAGTTGGAGTCGTCCTTTAGGTTACGGCGTACCGCTTCCGCCACACCGCCGGACCAGGGGAAGCTCCGTCCGCCGGCTTTGGCGGGGTTCGGGATGGCCGCTTCTTCGGCCTGGGTTACATCTATGCCCAGGGCGAGGAAGAGGGCGCCGATTTCTTCGGCGGTGAGGACGTAATCCACCAGGGGATCGTCCAGCCCTTCCTTCCGTTTCGCCAGGCAGGGGCCGATAAAGACCCGGAGCTGATCCGGGTGTTCCCGGGCGGCGATCTCCGCGGTGTAGTGCATGGGGGTCCGGGTTTCGGAGACCCGCTTTTTCAGATCCGGAATGTGCTTACGTACCGTCTCAATGTAGGCGGGGCAGCAGGAGGTGGTCATGAAGGGTTCCCCCTTTTCCATGCGTTCGGTAAATTCCGCGGCTTCGTTCTTAGCGGTAATGTCCGCCCCCAGGGCTACCTCGTAGACATCGTCAAAGCCCGCCTGTTTCAGGGCGCCGATAAGTTTACCGATGGATCCCCGGAACTGTCCGGCCACCGCCGGGGCAAAGAGGGCGGAGATTTTCTTTCCGCGCTTTTTCGCCATGAGTACATCCAGGACCTGGGACTTATCCATCATTGCGCCAAAAGGACATTCCCGCATACAGTTGCCGCAAAAGATACATTTATTGTAATCGATCCGTTCCTTGCCGGCTTCGTTTTTGGCGATGGCCCCCACGGGACAGGCTTCTTCGCAGGGGACGGGTATTCTGATAATCGCATGGTAGGGACAGGCCTGCAGACAGATGCCGCAGTTGACGCACTTTGTCTTATCGATACCCGCATGGCCGCCGCTCATGGAAACCGCTTTTTTGGGGCAGTTGAGGAGGCAGGGCCGGGCCAGGCATCCCTGGCAGGCGTTGGTGATCAGGTACTGGGTTTTGATACAGGCGTTACAGGCTTCGTCCAGAACCGTAAGAACCGGCCCGGAAATGGCGGTCCGTTCCTGGGCTTTCTTTGCGTGAAGGCCCAGGGGCGCGCCGTCATCCTCGTAATCTTCCACGGAGAAGCCCAGCCGGGCCAGGATGCGGATCTTCAGAATGACCCGGTCATGGTATACACAGCAGCGTATGGGCTCGTAATTGGGACCCGATGTCATTTCGTAGGGGATACGATCGATGCCCTCTTCCAGTTTATCGTCTAGAAAAAGCTTAATCAGGGATACCAATAGGTCACGTTTTACCAAAAGGGTGTTATTGTTATAATGCATTTCATTTATAAGGTTATTTCAATGGTATCCTAATGTCAATGAACAATCGCGAATCGTTGACTTGATAAATTATTATAGATATATTAGTATCGAAACCGAGAAAAAGTTTCGAATGAAAAAATATGCTTTTTTTTCGTTCTATCTTGTATTATAATTTTTGTTACAAGGCAAAAAATAGCCAATTTAAGGAAGGTACCATGGCAACAACAAAACCGGAAGTGAAAAAACCCGACGAAAACGCACTGGATGCGGCTGGTCTGGAAAAGAAACTGGAACGGCTGCGGAAAGCCCAAAAGGCTTATTCGACCTTTACCCAGGAACAGGTGGACAAGATCTTCTTTGCCGCCGCCCGAGCCGCCGATAAGGCGCGGATCCCCCTTGCCAAGCAGGCGGTGGAAGAGACCGGTATGGGTATAGTGGAGGATAAGGTTATCAAGAACCACTATGCCGCTGAATATATATACAATGCCTATAAGAACGTAAAGACCTGCGGCGTATTGGAGGATGATCCCGCCTATGGGTACAAGCGGATAGCAGAGCCCGTGGGGATTATCGCTGCGGTTATTCCCACCACCAATCCTACTTCAACGGCCATATTCAAGACCCTCATCTGCCTCAAGACCCGGAACGGGATCATCATAAGCCCCCACCCCCGGGCCAAACAGAGCACCTGCGCGGCGGCTAAGATCGTGCTGGATGCGGCGGTTGCCGCGGGCGCCCCCGAGGGGATCATCGACTGGATCGACGAGCCCAGCATTGAGCTTTCCAACCAGGTGATGAAGGCGGCGGATCTGATCCTCGCCACCGGCGGACCCGGGATGGTTAAGGCGGCCTATTCTTCGGGTAAGCCCGCGGTCGGGGTCGGTTCGGGGAATACCCCGGCGATTATCGACGACAGCGCGGACATACTCCTGGCGGTAAGTTCTATCATCCATTCCAAGACCTTTGATAACGGGATGATCTGCGCCTCCGAGCAGTCCACCATCGTTCTGGACAAGATCTACGATAAGGTGAAGGCGGAATTCGCCGCCCGGGGCTGCTATTTCCTCAACCCTGCGGAAACCGAAAAGGTTCGGAAGACTATTATCGTCAACGGCGCCCTGAACGCGAAGATTGTAGGGCAGAAAGCCGCGACGATTGCTGAAATGGCGGGAGTGAAGGTTCCGGCGGCCGCGAAGATCCTCATCGGGGAAGTGACCAGCGTGGATCTGTCCGAAGAATTTGCCCACGAAAAACTTTCACCCGTATTGGCCATGTACCGGGCAAAGGACTTTACCGACGCCCTGAACAAGGCTGAACAGCTGATCCGCGACGGCGGTTACGGCCATACCTCCTCTCTGTACATAAACACTGTTACGGGTCAGGAAAAACTCAAGGAATACGAACTCCGGATGAAGACCGGCCGTATCCTGGTGAATACCCCCTCGTCCCACGGCGGTATCGGGGACCTCTACAACTTCAAGATTACGCCGTCCCTTACCTTAGGATGCGGTACCTGGGGCGGAAACTCGGTTTCCGAAAACGTTGGGGTTAAGCATCTTATCAACATTAAAACTGTGGCCGAGAGGAGGCATAACATGCTCTGGTTCAGGGCTCCTGATAAAGTATACTTGAAGAAGGGCTGCATTGGGGTTGCCCTGTCTGAATTGAAAGATGTGCTGGGCAAGAAGCGGGCTTTTATCGTAACCGATCAGTTCCTCTATGCCAACGGCTATACCAAACCGGTAACGGACAAGCTGGACGAAATGGGTATAGCCCACGAGACCTTCTTCGATGTGGCGCCGGACCCGACCCTGAGCTGCGCTAAAATAGGGGCTGCCCAGTTGAGCGCCTTCAAGCCCGATGTGATCATCGCCGTGGGCGGCGGCTCCGCCATGGACGCCGGAAAGATCATGTGGGTACTCTACGAACATCCCGATGTAGATTTTCAGGATCTGGCCATGCGCTTTGTGGATATCCGGAAGCGGGTCTATACGTTCCCCAAAATGGGAGAGAAGGCCTACTTTATCGCGGTGCCCACCTCGGCGGGAACCGGTTCGGAAGTAACCCCCTTCGCGGTCATCACCGATGATACGGTTGGCATGAAGTATCCCCTGGCGGATTACGAGCTTATGCCCGATATGGCCATTGTTGATGCGGACTTCCAGATGGACGCCCCCAAGGGGCTTACCAGCGCCTTCGGTATAGACGCGGTGACCCATGCCCTGGAAGCCTACGCTTCCGTGATGGCTACAGACTTTACCGACGGCCTTGCCATCCAGGCCCTGAAGGTGATATTCGAATACCTTCCCCGGGCTTACAATGAGGGCGCCAAGGATCCTGTGGCCCGGGAAAAGATGGCCTTTGCCGCCACCATGGCCGGGATGGCCTTTGCCAACGCCTTCCTCGGGGTCTGCCACTCCATGGCCCACAAGCTCGGCGCCTTCCATCATCTGCCCCACGGTGTCGCCAACGCCCTGATGATCAACCATGTGCTCCGGTATAACTCGGCGGAAGTGCCCCCCAAGATGGGAACCTTCCCCCAGTACGATCACCCCAAGACCCTAGCCCGGTACGCCGAAGTGGCCACCGCCCTGGGCCTCAAGGGAAAGACCGATGAGGAAAAACTGGAAGCCCTCATTGCGGCTATCGCGAAGCTCAAAGTAGATGTGGGTATTAAGAATACCATCAAGGATTACAACATTGATGAAAAGGTCTTCCTTGAAAAGCTGGACGCCATGAGCGAACAGGCCTTCGACGACCAGTGCACCGGCGCCAATCCCCGGTATCCCCTGATTGCCGAAATCAAGCAGATGTACCTCAACGCCTACTACGGTAACGAGGGCAAGGACCTGTAGGAAAAAAATTCGTTAACAGCGGCCGCAGGGTATACGCTCTGCGGCTGTTTTTTTGCTTAGTTGAAACACCCGTACCCATTGAAGCTTTGAAAAAAGGATCAGCTTGTTTTTTCTTTTTATCGGATCTAAAATAGTGTAATTCTAACAAACAAAATTAGCATAATTATCAAAAAGGGGGGTACCAATCTATGATTGAAGGCAGTGCTGATGCGCAGTCAAATGTAAAACTCCGTTATGGTATGGTTGGCGGCGGGCAGGGCGCCTTTATCGGCGATGTTCACCGGAAATCCATTGCCCTGGACGGTCTTGCGGAGATTACGGCGGGTTGTTTTTCCCGTTCCACCGAAAATACCCTTGCGACTGGCTTGGCCCTGGGGATAGCCCGGGATCGGCTCTATAACACCTATGAAGAAATGGCGGAAGAAGAGGCTAAACGGACCGATAGGATCGATTTTGCCGTGATTGTCACCCCAAATTACAGCCATTATCCGGCGGCAAAGGCCTTTTTAAGCCGGGGAATTCCCGTGGTATGCGATAAACCCCTCTGTGTTGAGGAAGCTGAAGCCCGGGAACTGGCAAATCTGGCAAAAAGCAAGAACCTTCTGTTCATGGTTAGCTATACCTATTCGGGGAACCCAACGGTAAAACACGCCCGGGAGCTTATCCGGAGGGGTGATATTGGCAAGGTTCACTTTATTAATGGCGAATATCCCCAGGAATGGCTCCTTACGGATGCGGAAAAACAGGGGAGCAAGCAGGCGGAATGGCGGACTGACCCCAAGTTAGCGGGAAAATCCAACAGCTTGGGAGATCTGGGGACCCATATCGAACATACCGTTTCCTATCTTACGGGTTTGCGGATTAAATCGGTCTGCGCCCGGATGGATAAAATTATGCCCGGCCGGATTCTGGATGATAATGCCACGGTGATGTTGGAATACGAGGGGGGCGCCAAGGGTATATACTGGACCAGCCAAGTGGCTTCCGGATATGACAATGCCCTTCGGGTCCGTATCTTTGGCTCCAAGGGGTCAATTGAATTTTTTGAGGAAGAAAGCAACTACGTGAAGGTTTCTATCTTCGGTAAGCCTACGATGGTGCTTTCCCGGGGCAGGGATCCCTTCTTCCCCCACGCCCAAAGTTTCTCCCGTATCCCCTCCGGTCATCCCGAGGGCTACTTTGAAGCGTTGGGCAATCTCTACAAGACCTATATTAAAGCCCTGATCAAACAGCGGGAAGGGAAGGCCCTTACCGAAGAGGATCTGGATTTCCCCAATGCGGAGGCGGGATTTGACGGGGTTAGATTCATCGGGAAATGTGTAGAAAGTTCCGCGAGTGGGGCGGTTTGGGTTAATTTTTAGGCTGTACTAAAAAGGAAGACAAAGAGTCACCTTAGCAATATTAGACACGGCTGCCGATTGCAAGTTGGACAGCTTCCCGCCAACCCTGGTAATGTTTTTCCCTGGATGCGGCGTCCATTTTTGGATCGTAACGCTTTCTGCCGACTTCGTTTATTATTCCGGGGCCATACAGGCCAACGGCAATACCGGCCATGAAGCCTGAACCGATGGCGGATAACTCCTCGTATTCCGGAATTGACAGCGGAATGTTGAGAATATCACTCTGAAACTGCATCAGATAGGTATCTCTGGTAGGTCCGCCATCGCCTCTCAGTTCTTTTATGGGTATTCCGGACTCCTCATGTATTGATTGGATAACATCGGCGATCTGATAGGCTATGCTTTCTTCGGCGGCCCGCACAATTTCTGCTTTACCGGTTGTACGGGTCATGCCGCAGAGAATAGCCCGGGCCTCGCTTTTCCAATGGGGCGCTCCAAGGCCGGAGAAGGCCGGCACCAGGTAACAGGTATCCTCCGGATTAGCGGAGGCCGCCAGTACGCCCGCTTCCTTTGATGAAGCTATCAGGCGGACATCATCCTTCAACCATTTAATTACTGCCCCGGTATAATTAATATTACCTTCCAGTACATAATGCACGGTTCCGTTCATTCCCCAGGCAAGGGATGTTACTACGTTTTCGCAAAACAGCGGCTTTTCTCCGATATTGACCATTACCGAAGAACCGGTACCATAGGTCGCTTTTACCATACCCTTTTCCAGACAGCCCTGACCGAAAAGAGCAGCGTGGGAATCCCCCATGACCCCCCGGATGGGCACTTTTTTTGGCAGAACGCCATCAAAATCAGTTACCCCAAAATCACTGTTACTATCGCAAACCTCGGCTAAAAAATCTACGTTTATACCAAAGTGCGTGCAAATGTCTTTATCCCAGCTTAGGCTGCGTATATTGAAAAGCTGGGTTCGGGAAGCATTTGAAAAATCGGTTTTAAAATTGCCGGTTAATGTATAGATAAGCCAACTGTCCATAGTTCCGGCGCAGAGCTTCCCGGAACCTTTGTTTGGTGTATTCTGAAGAATCCAGGCGATTTTTGCCGCAGAAAAATACGGCGAAAGCCGCAGCCCTGTTTTGGTTTTGATTTCACCGGCATGGGTACTGAGGGCATCGCAGATTGCCTCTCCCCGGGCACACTGCCACACCACGGCGTCGGCCAGGGGTTTCCCGCTTATCTTGTCCCACACCAGGGCGGTCTCCCGCTGGTTGCTTAACGCGATGCAGCAAATCTTTCCGGCGTCAACTCCCGGCATACCGGTAAGTTCCCGGACGACGGTGATGGTGTTACGGTAGATCTCTACCGGATCATGGGACACCCACCCCTGGGAAGAAATTTTCTGTTCATGGCTTTTATCCGAGCGGGCGATGATCTTTCCCTTTCCATCGATGATCAGCGCCTTGGTCCCGGAAGTACTTTGGTCTATTGCAAGAACACAGTCGGTCTCCACTTATTCTCCCCTAAGGAACGCTTTTACTTCTTCATCGTTATTATCGTAGAGATCCGGCTTAATGCCCAGATACTTACAGGCTTCGTAAAGTACCGGTGTGACATCGCCATGGATGGCAACGCAGTGATGGATATACGGCCCCTCAACAATTTTCGCTTCCAGGCGTTTCCAGTTTTTCACCTCGATCCAAAGATAGGTACCTTTTGTGTAAGGCCCGTCGATCCCCTTGGCGTTTCCAAGCAAGAGGGAATACTCCCCGTTGTCACCGTCAAAACGTGCCAGGGTCAGTTCACCGTGCTGCGCTTCGGCTGAGACTGAACCGGGATGAGAAAATGCCACGGATTTTCCAAGAGAAGGTTTTGTCCGCGCCAGGGAAATAGGCCAGGGACCGCAATGCTGCAACAGCTCGCCATTCTCGTTGTCCGGGTGCCGTACTGTCCAATCGGCGAACATGATTCGTTTTTCCCCCAGCGCCGCAGCCTGTATCAGAAGGGACGTTATGGCGCCATGAATATCGGTCTCGCAAACCACGGGGATTCCTTCATCAGTCAAGAGCGCGTTGGCGCCGCAGGGCATAATGCCGATTTCAGACTGCAGGGCGTTCCAGCATTGAATGGCCACAGCACCGCAGTTATACTTCGCCGCTAAATTTTTCATGGCGATCTTGAGGGCCGCCGTTTTTGCCGCCACACTTTCGTCGCATTTAAGTTCCATTTTTTCTTTAATGTACGAGAGCGTTTCTTTGGTTTCAGCAAGACTTTCCGCTTCGTCCATCGCTTCAACCAATTCTGTCATTGGTATGGGAGCAAGCTGGATATTAAATTTTTCCAGAAGTTCCCCTTCGTTACACATGGTGGTAAGAAAGTCGTAGGGCCTTGTAGAAATCTGGAGTATTCTGATATGTTTGAACGTTTTTACGACGTTACAAACCCTCAAAAAAATATCCATGCCCCGTTTGAATTCCGGGTCCGTAAGGCGGCAGTTGGTTAAATACGTGAAGGGGATCCTAAAGCGGCGGAGCACTTTGCCGGTAGCGAAAAGGCCGCACTGACTGTCCCTGAGCCGTATACCATCGCTGTCCGGGGCTTCGTCCCGGGGTCCCCACACCAGTACGGGCAGATTCAATTCCCGGGCCAGCTCTGCCACCGCGTATTCGGTACCAAAATTGCAGTGGGGTACAAAAATGCCGTCCACTCCGGCAGCCTTAAACTTGGCGATAATTGCGGGGATCTCGGCGGGATCATAGAGGAGCCCTTCTTTATTAATGTCATCAATATCGATAATTGATATCCCGAGTTCCGCAAGCCGGTCTTTCGTCAGGGCCCGGTATTTGATTGCGTCAGGGGCGCTGAAAATACTCCGCCGTGTAGGGGCAAAGCCCAGTTTGATTTTGTCCATAGTTTTATTCCTCCGTGATAGTTTTACAGGTTTTGTGCCTTTTTGATCCTAATCGCCATATATTCTTTGCCGGGCAAATCAACCTTGAATTTCCCTTGGTATACACCCGCCTTTACAATGGTCATTTCCCAAGTATCGATGACTTCAACCTCAAAAGATTCTATATCGTTAAAATAGAATTCTCTGAAAGAAGGCCGCATAAAACCATAATAGATAAGATAATAATCCGGAGAACTTGCATTATTCTCCGCCGTTGCTGTTACGGCATCCCAAAATAGCGGTGTGGGCTTAAGCCCGTGACCGGGAGTTTCCTTGAGGATACGAAGAAGAAATTTAAACCGTTCAGGACTTTCTCCATGAAGCTCGCCGCCGTGAGACCACCAGAGCAGGTTATTAGGATGCAGGAAAGTTTCGCCGTGACCAGCATAGCCGCCCCTGCAAGCCGCTTCCCAAAAACGGCGCACCAGTTCCTTTCCGCTTATATTTCCCCATCCATGTTGTATATTACCTTCATAGGCTATTTCATCGAGTACCACTGGTTTCCCGTACCGCTCACGCCATTCAGTGGTAAATTCGGCGGTTTTATAGAGATCCTGTCTTTGTATGCTGCAATGAGTAATCCAGGGGCGAGAATAGTCATAAAAGGGCCGACAATTATGGATGGATCTGAGATGCTTGTATGGATCCTTTTCGCAGAGCAGGGCGGCGTATCGTTCCCAGTCGGCTAGGGTCTTCTGAGGCATGAGGTCGTACTCATTAGCAAGAGACCACCACACATTGCGAAAAGCGCTGAACCGGGCGATACAGTAGTTCCAATAGAGATCATCCTCTTCGGCACTCATCATACTGAATCCCCAGCGGTCATAGGGGTGCATAATGATGAGATCCGCTTCGATGTTGAGATCCCGCAAGGCCTTAATGCAATTATCTATGTGCTGAAAATGTTCCGTATTAAAACGCTTGAAGTCCCATTTATTGCCTGGCGCTGTACCGGTATAACTCTGAAAATTCTCCTTCGTGAGAACAGAGCTATCCATGGGTTTTCCTTCATAGGGGTATGACCGGGGTTCTCCCAGATTATAGTCGTAGTGTTTGGGAAATATACAGAACCGTATCTTATTAAAGGCGCTTTTTGATAGGGTTTCCAGGGTTTTTTTTTGTAATTCAGCACTCTGTAATTCCCACACATAGCAGGTAGTCCCTATGGAGTAATAAGGATCGCCATCCTCATATGCAAAATGGAAGGTATTAGCCACCCGTACAGGTCCATGGTTCCCCTTTTGGGCTGGAAGGACAGCAAAGTCCCCAGCATAGGTTTTATCAGAAAAACTGCCGCTGATCGCAAATGTATAGTGCTCTGCAAAGGAAGGCATAAAACGGACCGTATACCTGCCATCACCGTTATAAAAACCTTCCACAGTCTTTGTTTCACCGTTACTTTTGAATACACCCCGGATTTGATAATCCGTAAAGGGGTTTTTATCCGTAAAACCGGGACAGATCACTTCTAAAACATCCCAGCGTTCCGTCTGTTTTGGATATGTAAATTCGATCATGTCGCAATCCTCCTATTTTACCGATCCGGCGACACCTTCCACAAAATATTTCTGGAAGATTAAATAAACAACTAATACCGGGATCACTGAGATAAGTACACCGGCGCAAAGTAACCCGTAGTCCGTTCCATGTTCACCGACAAAAGTCATAATGCCTACCGGAACTGTTTTTTTATTATTATCGTTAATGATGACCATCGCCAGAAGGTATTCATTCCAGGTAGCCAGAAAATCGGTAATGACCAAGGTGGCAATAGCCGGTTTTGAAATAGGCAGAATAATATGCCAAAACAGCTGTAACTTGCTGCAGCCATCTATCAATGCGGCATCATCAATTGCCTTAGGGATTGTACGGAAAAAACCCCGGAGTATCAAAATTCCATAGGAAATACCAAATCCGATATAGACATAAAAAAGGCCGAAATAGGTATTAAGTAAACCCAGTCTGCTGTATATCACATTGATAGGTACCAGGGCGACTTGGAAGGGAAGCATCATCCCAATGATAAAGAAAATGAAAATTCCGGTTTTGTGTTTTACATCCAGCCGGGTTATGGCAAAAGCTGCTAAGGCTTCCACCACAATACCAAGGGGTACCTTTAAACAGCAAATTATTAAATCGTTACGCATATAGATGAGCAGTCTGCCCTTAATCATGGCATCGGAAAAATTGCTCCAGGCAAATTTTGCCGGCAGGCTGAAAAGTCCGGTGTTATTATAAAAATCCTGTTTGCTCTTTATTGCTGTAGCTATCAAGGTATAAATAGGCGCTGCCCAAATTATTGTTATTACCAGGAGGATGACATAGAGTACAATTTTTTTCACATTTTTGACAAGCTTTGGCTGCACAATATCCTCCTTTTAGTCTTTTCTTGCGGTAAAGGTGATATACGGTACAATCACGATAAGCATAAAAAGTACCATAAGGACTGCAATGGCGGCTCCATAACCGACGTTATTGTACCGGAATGTTTGGGAATACATGTAGGTAGACATCATCTGGGTCGCATTATTGGGGCCTCCTGCGGTAAGCCCCATGATCACATCAAAAACCTTCATGGCGCCGACAATTAAATTTGCAATAACAATAACAAATGTTTCTTTCATCATGGGCATGGTGATGATAAAAAAACGGCTTAGATTAGAAGCGCCATCAATGGTAGCCGCTTCCAGCACTTCTTCGGGTACCGTCTGTAATCCTGCCAGAAAAAAAATCATCGGCAGTCCTGCGGACTGCCAAAGGGAAGCAAAAAAGATCGCGTAGATACTGGCAGTGGGACTGGATATCCAGCTTTGCTGGTAAGTACTGCCTAGTAGTTTCAATAGCTGATTAATAAAACCAAAGCTGGGATTATATATCCAGCGCCAGATAATTGCCACTGCAATGGACGCAATAACTGCGGGGAAGTAAAAAAATCCACGAAAGAAAGTACGGCCGACGAATGACTTGTTCAGCATAACCGCGAAGCCAAGGGAAACAGTCATGGTGGCAAAAAGGGATAATATAATCCAGATAAGATTATTTTTCAGAGCCATATCAAAAACGGGGTCTTTAAAGAGGGTAAAAAAATTATTCAGTCCCACAAATTCCATTTTTGCGATACCGTTCCATTTAAATAAACTGATAATTACGGAATAAAACACCGGAATTATCACTACGGAAAGGTAAATTACCCCTGCGGGTACTAAAAACAGCAAGGATGTGACACTTGATTTTTTCGCCGTCATTACGTTCCCCCGTTTTGCGGTATAAAAAGCGGACGATCGATGTCCGCTTTTTATACTTTTTTACTATTTGCTGCGATAGGCCGTAATAGCTGCCTGTATACGGGCTGCGCCGTCTTGGGGAGTTATCTGACCATTAGCAATACCGTCCTGAACCCGGAATAGTTCATCCGCAACTTCCGTCGGGAAGGCCTGGTCGGTAATGGTAAAAGTACCGTTCGTATTACTTGTTTGCATCATAATCGCCACATTGGGTTGACCTGCGGGCATTTCCGCATCCAGACGGGGCAGGGGCAGGTTATAATATTCGGCATACTTTGCAACATTTTCTTTACTGTAATAATAATCCAGGAATTTTATACAGGCCGCCAGCTTTTCGTTACTAAGATTCTTATTAAGCTGCATCATTTCAGCAAAGGCGGACATACGATTGGTCCCGCCGGAGGGGAAGGCGAAGGTACCATATTTACTTATATCCTGCTGTTCCTGGATGATAGTCCCGTCATACCATTGCCCCTGGACATCCATGGCCGCAGCACCGGAGAATACTGCCATTTGGGTATTATTAGGATCTGCGGTAACAAAACCGGCGGGAAAATAGCCCTTGTCGCAGAATTCCTTGTATTTGGTCAGGGCTTGTATCACCGCATCATTATTATGGCTGGTTTGGAAAGTGCTCATCGAATCGTGGAGCTGCGCCCCGGCATAATGTTCTATTAGCAATTCTACGAAACGCATCACATGCCAGCCGTAAAGGCCTGCAGTAGAGATGGGGGTAATACCATTCTGCTTCAATGTCGCGCATACCTGCTCAAATTGTTCAAAGGTAGTGGGAACACTCAGGTTGTACTTTTGAAATATATCCTTGCGATAATAAACGTCCAGAACATTATAAGCGGTAGGATATCCGGCCAGCTTGCCTGACAGGGTACAGAGATTCAACACCCCGGGACTAAAGGTGTTTTTCCACCCATTTTGAGCGGCATAATTGGTCAGATCGTAGACCAGATCATTTTCCGCAAAAAAACCGCCTAAACTGCCGCCCCAGTTAAACCACATATCCGGCAGGGTTTTGGAAGATGCCGCCACCTTGGTGGCATCCTTAATACCATCGGTGTCATAGTAGGCTGCGGTAACCTGGATATCGGGGTTTGCCGCATTGAATGCCTTAATAACAGCATCATAGGCTACTTGACGGGTACTCAAGGTCCAAACCGTCAATTGGGTCTTTCCACTGCCGCCGCCGGAACTTTGGCCACCGCCCCAAGCTGTTGTAAGGCTTAAAGCCGCCATCATGACCAGGGCCAAACCTGTTTTCATCGCTCTCTTTGTGTTCATCTTTTATTCTCCTCCATATAGTTATTTGAATAGAACCTATTCATTAGCTTTGAGTATACCCTCTGTCTTTTGAAATGTCAAACAAAAGAAAGGAAAAAAAAGTAAAAGAATACAATAAAAATCGTTTGACCTTTTTATTATTATGTTTTACTCTTTATTTATTCAGATTTCGAGGTTATAAATGGATAATGCAACTCTTAAAACGAAAGCAAACGAAATACGAAAAAGAACTGTAGCCATGATTACTAAAGCCCGTGGAGGGCATATGGGTTCTTCGTTATCCGAAGCGGACATTCTGGCGGTTTTATTTTTTAAGACCCTCAATTTTAGGCCTGAAAACTTGAGCGATCCGGAACGGGACCGCTTTGTTCTGAGTAAAGGGCACGCCTCTGAGGGGTATTATTCCGCTCTGGCCGAGGCGGGCTTTTTCCCTACGGCATGGCTGGACAGTTATTTGTCCCATGATTGTCCCCTCACCATACACCCGACAAACCATGTGCCGGGGATCGAAGTTTGTACCGGAGCTCTGGGACATGGTTTTCCCATCGCCGTGGGTATGGCCCTGGGGGCCAGAAAAACAGATAAAAAATCCCGGGTTTTTGTCCTTACCGGTGATGGTGAATTGGAAGAAGGTACCAACTGGGAAGCCGCTATGGCAGCTTCCTATTACAAACTTGGAAACCTCGTTTTAATTGTAGACGCCAACGGGCTCCAACTTGCAGATTCTGTGGCGAATACTATGGAAATAAACCCGCTTAAAGAAAAGTTACTTAGTTTCGGTATGGATGTCCACGAAATTGACGGTCATGATACGGCGGCCATGGCGGACCTTTTTGATTCCCTGGACTATTCGGGGAATAAGCCCCACGCGGTGATTGCCAAAACGATAAAAGGTAAGGGCGTTTCCTTTATGGAGAATCGCCCTGAATGGCATCATACCATTCCCAGCGAGGAACAGGGTATCAAGGCCCTGGAGGAATTGAAGATATGAAAGAGAATTCAGACTTAGAACTTCGGGATGCAGCGGTTAGTTCTTATATAGATATGATTAAACAGGGTGCAAATATCATGTACCTGGTGAGCGATTCGGTTAGTACCAGCAAGATAAAACCTTTTCGGGATCTGTTTCCCGAGCGCTTAATCAATGTGGGTATAGCCGAACAGAACCTTATGGGTATAGCCGCAGGTTTGGCCAACAGCGGGATTATTCCCATTACCGGAAACGCCGCACCGTTTTTGATTTCCCGTTCCAACGAACAGCTTAAGGTGGATATTTCCTATTCGAACAGTAATGTCAAAGTTACCGGATTGCATCCCGGTTTCAGCTACGGGACCGATGGAATAACCCATCATGAGGTGAATGATATTTGTTTTATCCGCGGTATGCCCAATTTTGAGATATATGTTCCCTGCGATCCCCGGGAATGTAAACAAATGTTGGAGTACGGGGTTCTTAAACGGCAGGGACCAGTCTATGCCAGTCTCAATACAGGGAAGTTTCCGGTTATTACACCGGACTCCTATACTTTTACACCCGGCCTTCCGGTTCGTTTTTCTGAAGGGAAAGACCTCACCATTATTGCCCTGGGGACTGCAGTTCATGATGCACTCAAGGCCGCCGAAAGCCTTAAGGGCCGTGTTACCTGCGATATTTTTGCTCTTACTTCCATCAGGCCCTTTTTGCCTGAGGCGCTCATCGAATCAATACGTAAAACCGGCTTGGTATTAACTGTTGAACAGCACTCCACCCACGGAGGCGCCGGGAGCCTTGTGGCGGAATTGATCGCCGAACAGGGTTTAGGCGCCCGTCTTAGGCGTCTGGGGATACCTGATGGTTCTTTTACCCGGAATTGGACAGCAGGGGATAATAAGGCTTTTTTCAGGCTGGATGCCGCCGGTATTGCCAAAACCCTGGAAGAAATGATAGTATAACTATCTGAAAAGGATGATTCATTGGATGTTTCCGGAACAAAGACGTGAAAAGATACTTGAGCTTCTTCGTGAGAACGGCAGCTGCCGGGTTCAGGAGCTAAAAAAGATTTTTCAAGTCTCGGAACCCACTATACGTCAGGATTTGGAAACAATGGAACATGCGGGGCTTATCATCCGTCAGCACGGGGGAGCCTTCATCAGTAATTATTCATCCTTTGCCGCTGATATACAGCTTGAACGGCATATCAACATGGATCGTAAAACACTTATCGGAGCCAAGGCTGCGGAATTTGTCAATTCCGGGGACAGTGTTATCCTTGATTCGGGAACCACCGTTACGGAGATGATTAATCCCCTGTTAACTAAAAAGGAACTCAAGATAGTCACCCCAGCCATCAATATAACCTTGGCTTTGGGTAAAGAGCCGACCAATACTATTGTTATGCCCGGAGGAGAATTCAAAGCTCCCACGCTTTCCCTGACCGGTGAAAAATCGGTTTCCATTTTTAGTGATCTTTATGTGGAGAAACTTTTTCTAGCCGCCGGGGGCTTCTCCCTGGAGGCGGGTCTCACGTATCCAAGTTTTGTAGATCTTCCCTTAAAACGGGCTATGATCAATTCGGCTAAAACGGTATATCTACTGGTGGATTCAAGTAAGCTGGAAAAAATTCTCTTTGCTTCTCTCGGGTGTTTGGATAAAATTGATTTTCTTATTACCGATGCAGGGATTAGTCAGGATTATGTTAAACGACTGGCGGATATTAATATAGAAACCGTTATTTGCGGCGAAACCGGGGACATTTAAATAATATAACAAGGGAAGTCTCCGGAGGTTTCCCCCCTCGATACCTCGTCATATGATTTAAATGATTGCATTATCACCCATTCTGCATTAAAATACTAAAAGCCACTGACAGGCAGAGTCGAAGAGAGGTGTCTATGGAGTTTGATTACGGTGTCATCGATGAGGTTATCGATGAATGGGGAGCCGCGCCTAATGCGATAATACCGGTTTTGCAGGGGGTACAGGAAAAGTACAACTACCTACCCCCGGAGATTTTTCCCTATATTGCGGAAAAGTTAGGGGTAAGCGAGGCCCGGATTTTTGGGGTGGCTACCTTTTTTGAAAACTTTTCCCTGGATCCGAAGGGGAAGTTTATTATTAAGGTCTGTGACGGTACGGCCTGCCATGTGCGGAAATCCCTGCCCAACCTGGAGCGGCTCCGTAAGGAACTGGGGCTTTCTGAAAAGAAGATAACCACCGGGGATCTGGGTTTTACGGTCCAGACCGTGGCCTGCCTGGGGGCGTGCAGCCTGGGGCCGGCGCTGACGGTGAATAACAAGGTATATGCCAATATGACTCCCGAAAAGGTGAGTGCCCTGCTGGCAGAGCTGAAGGCACAGCTTGCAACGGAGTCCCCCGCGCAACTTGCAAAGGGGGTGGCGGAATGAAATTAGCTACCAGAGAAGCCCTGCAAAAGGTCAGGGAAACCTACAAAAAAGCTTTGGATGCGGAAAAACGGCGGATCTTCGTGTGCGCCGGGACGGGGTGTATCGCCTCGGGCTCCATAGCGGTCTACGATAAGCTGGTTGAAATAATTAAAGAGAAAAATCTCCCCTGCTCGGTGGAGCTGAAGGAAGAACCGGGACATCCGGTGGGGCTTAAAAAAAGCGGCTGCCACGGCCTGTGCGACCAGGGGCCCCTCATCCTGGTTGAACCCGAGGGCTGGCTCTATACCAAGGTTAAACCCGAGGACGCGGGGGAAATCGTTGAGAAGACCATTTCTGCGGGTAAGCTGGTAGAACGGTTGGTGTATCAGAAGGACGGAAAGGGGATACCCCACAAGGCTGAGATACCTTTCTATAAGAAACAGACGCGGGTGGTCCTGGGGGACTGCGGTGAAATAAACGCCGAATCAATTAAGGAGTACCTTGCCATCGGGGGGTACAGCGCTTTTGAGAAGGCGCTCTTTGACATGACCCAGGAACAGATCATCGGCGAGGTGACGGAGTCTAATATCCGCGGCCGGGGGGGCGCGGGCTTCCCTACAGGGATTAAGTGGAACCAGGTGCAGCGCCAGAAGAACACCCCCAAGTACGTGGTGTGTAACGGCGACGAGGGAGATCCCGGGGCTTTTATGGACCAGAGCGTCATGGAGGGGGTACCCCACCAGATGATCGAGGGTATGCTTATCGCGGCCCGGGCTGCAGGGTGTACGGAAGGGTACATCTACGTCCGTGCGGAGTATCCCCAGGCAGTAAGCCGGCTGCGGATAGCTATAGCCCAGGCCCGGGAGTTCGGCCTGTTGGGTGATAATATCCTGGGGTCGGGGTTCAGTTTTACCTTAAAGATATTCCGGGGGGCCGGGGCCTTTGTCTGCGGTGAAGGCAGCGCCCTAACCGCGTCGATAGAAGGCAAGCGGGGAATGCCCCGGGTTAAACGGTTCCGTACCGTGGAACAGGGGCTGTTTGAAAAGCCTACCCTGCTTAATAACGTGGAAACCTTTGCCAATATCCCCCTGATCATCCGGAAGGGGGCGGCTTGGTACAAGGGCATAGGCCCTGGGGGGAGTCCGGGAACCAAGACCTTCGCCCTTACGGGGGATATCGTGAACACGGGGCTTATCGAAGTGCCCATGGGAACATCCCTGCGGGAGGTTATCTTCGACATAGGCGGGGGCATTAGGAACGGTGCGGAGTTTAAGGCGGTCCAGATAGGCGGACCCTCGGGGGGCTGCCTTACCGCGAAGGATCTGGAACTGCCCATGGACTTCGACTCCCTCAAGGCAGCGGGGGCCATTATTGGTTCCGGGGGCTTGGTGGTGATGAACTCCGGCACCTGCATGGTGGAGATAGCCCGGTTCTTCATGAACTTTACCCAGAACGAATCCTGCGGGAAGTGTATTCCCTGCCGGGAGGGAACCAAGCGTATGCTGGAAATCCTGGAACGGATCGTGGTGGGCCTGGGCAAGGAAGGGGACATAGAGCTCCTGGAGGAACTGGCGGACACCATTGCTGCTACCGCTCTCTGCGGTCTGGGAAAGACGGCGCCCTTCCCGGTTATCAGTACTATCAAAAATTTCCGCTCCGAATACGAGGCGCATATACGGGACAAACACTGTCCCGCCGGGAGCTGCCAGAAACTGAAGGTTATTACCATAGACCCCGGAGCCTGTAAGGGCTGTACGAAATGTGCGAAGGGCTGTCCCGTGGGCGCCATAAACGGTTCGCCGAAGAGTATCCACGAGATTGATCAGAGTAAGTGTATCAAGTGCGGCGCCTGCGTAAGCGCCTGTCCCTTTGGGGCAGTCAAGGAGGCAAGCTGAAATGGCTGTCAGAGAATTCATGACCATAGACGGAGTTCCCGTGGAAATTGCGGGGGAGAAAAATATTTTGGAATTGATCCGTAAGGCGGGGATAGATATGCCTGCCTTCTGTTACAATTCGGATCTGTCCGTATACGGGGCCTGCCGTATGTGCATGGTGGAGATTGATGGGGGCGGCTTGGACTCGTCCTGCTCCTCCATTCCCAAGCCGGGGATGGTGATACGGACCAACACGAAGCGGCTGCGGAATTACCGGAAGAATATTTTGGAACTGCTCCTGTCGAATCACTGCCGGGACTGTACCACCTGTGAGAAGAGCAAAAACTGCAAGCTCCAGGAACTGGCCCTGCGTTTTGACCTTGGGGATGTACGGTTTCCCAACACCAATGCGGTGCCCCGGCTGGATGAATCGTCCCTGTGTATAATCCGGGATGAAAGTAAATGTATCCTCTGCGGGGACTGTATCCGTATGTGCAACGAGGTCCAGTCGGTTGGGGCTATTGATTTTGCCGGCCGCGGCGCTAAGATGCGGGTAAGCCCGGTTTTTGGCGAGCCTATCGGGAAATCCCCCTGCGTTGGCTGCGGGCAGTGCGCCGCGGTGTGTCCCACCGGGGCCATCACCGTGAGGAACGATACCGACAAGATCTGGGCGGCCCTGGATGACCGGAACACTAAAGTTACGGTCCAGATAGCCCCGGCGGTACGGGTGGCGGTTACCAGGGAATTCGGCTTTGCCCGGCGGGAAAACGCCATCGGCCTTATCGTGGCGGCGCTGCGGCGCATGGGCTTTGATGAGATCTACGATACGGCGACCGGCGCGGACATTACGGTGCTGGAGGAGGCGAACGAATTTCTCAAGCGCGTTGAGAATGGGGAAGGCGGGGGCATGCCGCTTTTTACTTCCTGCTGTCCCGCTTGGATACAGTTTGTGGAAAAGAAATACCCCGAGCTGCTTCCCCATATATCTACCTGCCGTTCTCCCATGCAGATGTTTGCCGCGGTGATCCGGGAGGAATCCAACCTTGCAACCAGCAAGCCCCATGTCCATGTGGCGGTGATGCCCTGTACGGCCAAGAAGTTCGAAGCCGCCCGGGATGAGTTTAAGGTTAACGGGAAACCCCAGGTAGACTATGTGATCACCACCCAGGAGCTGATCAAGATGATCCGGGAATCGGGGATTATCATGACTACCCTGCAGCCTGAAGCGGTGGACATGCCCTTTGGTACCATATCCGGGGCCGGGGTTATCTTCGGCGTTTCCGGGGGCGTTACCGAAGCGGTGCTCCGCCGGGTGACCACGGACAAATCCGCGGGAACCCTCATGTCCTTGGGCTGGACCGGGGTGCGCGGCATGGAGGGTCTCAAGACCACCACCATCCCCTTTGGGGATAAGCAGCTGAAAATAGCAATAGTGAGCGGCCTCAAGAATACTGCGGACCTTATTGAGCGGATAAAATCCGGGGAGGAACACTACGACTTTGTGGAAGTTATGTCCTGCCCCGGGGGCTGTGTTTCCGGCGCCGGGCAGCCTTCGGTTGGCTGGGAGGAAAAGCTTTCCCGGGGGCAGGGACTGTACGCAGCGGATAAGCTTTGTAACGTCAAGCGATCCGAAGAGAACCCCCTGATGATAGAGCTCTACGGCGGCCTGCTTAAGGGCAAGGTGCACGAACTGCTCCACGTAGATTATCTGCACAAGGAGGCGCACCATGCTTGAGTTATGCGTTTGTATCGGAACTTCCTGCCACACCAAGGGCGCTTACAATGTGATCCAGACGTTTCAGCAGATGATCGAGGAAAAAAGCCTCCACGGGAAGGTCAACTTTAAGTCCAGCTTCTGTATGAAGGAGTGCGCCAAGCCCGGCGTGTCGGTCTCCGTGGGCGGAGACCGACACCGTGTTCCGGCGGAAGAGGCCCGGGAGTTTTTCAACACCGTGGTGGTTGGGAAGGTGTAGATTAACTACGAATCAAGAAGCGGCAACTGATAAACAGTTTTTTCGCCGTTCATCGTAGTATATGGCTTCAATTTCCTCCACCCGCGGGAGAAGTCCCTTTTCGTAGATATAGTCCCAGCCCACCCAGCGAATTTTAGCATCCCCAGGCAGGGGGTAGCGGACCGCGCTGTTCACATGGGCAAACCAGCCATCGGCCATGATCTGCCCCAGTTTGGGGCTGAAAAGCCATTCTGCGGCGGCCCTTTGGGGTTCAGTCAGGTCCTTTTTTATCAGGGCGTACATGGGGTTGAGTACCGCCCCGTCTTCGGGCCAGATAATTTCCAGGAAATCCCGCTTGGGAACTGCGTGGGCAAAAAACCAGGATATAAAATAGACACAACAGCCATCCCGGTTTCCCAGGGAGTCGGCGGCCATTTCGGGGGCCCGGCCGGCAAAGCCGATATTGCGGGCCAGGGAACGTATTCCCTCTTCACCCTGTTCTTTCCAAATCTCCAGAAGGAGGAGTTCCGTAATATCCTCCGGAGCAAAGCCGGTTCCCACGCTCCCTTCGTAAATAGGATTGGTAAGATCCGAAACAGATCTGGGCGCAGGCCGGCCATTGAGACGCCGGTGGTTCACCAGGAGCACATAGGGCATGGCCCCGAAGATGCTGAAATTTTCCCGGGGGTCCCGAAGATCCAGGTTCCGGAAAAGGGGATGTACCGGCTGGGGCAGAGGCCATTGGACAAAATATTCCTGTTTTTCCGGGGACTCCAGGAAATTCCCGGTAAAGTATTCCCCGTACCCGGATTCGGAGACCACCGCGGGAAATTTTGTCATATCCTGAATCGCACTAATATTATAGTAGATATCCACTCCGCAGCCCCCCATGGGAACCACGCCCTTAAGTTTTGGATCCCGGGACCGGTTGTATTCGGTCTCAAAATCCTTCCAGGCCGTAGAAAACCGGTCTTTGATGGGGCAGTGGACATGGCCCAGGTAATCCAGATTTTCCCGCATTGAATCGGGAACCAGTTCGATGATCGACTCTTTCTTCATAATAAACTCCTTTCTTTTACGGAAGTATTTTCCGCTATTTGCAACGAAGTTTCCCGCGCAAAAAACGATTCCATATCAAAATCCAGGGAGGCCCCTTCCCGGAGCAATTCCCGGAGGGCCAGAAATTTCTCGCTCAGCTCCCCCATGAGGGCCGCATTGTGCCGTTCAGCCGGGCTGGTTTCGATGATCCGTCGCACCCCGCCCCGGTGTATGCAAACCCGCCGTTGTCCCAGCAGGGCCAGCACCGGATCGTGGGTGGAAACCAGGACTATCTTGTCCTCATTCACCAGCAGCTCCAGAGCCCGGCTGCGGTCCACCCCGGCGTTTTCCAGCTCGTCGATGAGCACCACCGGGGAGGGGCTGAGCAAGGCAGTATCGGCGATCATCAGGGACCGGGACTGGCCGCCGGAAAGCTGGGTAATCGCCGTATCCGCCGACAGCGCTTCCCCGGTGAGCCGGTTGGCGGCGGCTACGATTCGGTCTACCAGGCCGGGGCCGGAAAAACGGTCCCCCAGGGCAGCCAAATTACGGCTTTCGGCGTGCATGAGGATAAATTCCTTCACCGTAAGGTCCATGATAAAGTTCATGTTCTGGGAAAGCTGGGCTATCAGCTTTCCTTCCAGGGAATAGCGCTGTTCCTGGCTAGGGGGTCGGTCGTCCAGGAGTAGACGCCGCCCTGTGGGGGTATCCCCCTGGGCAAGGCAGCCTATGTCCTCCAGAAAGCGGCTTTTCCCGGCGCCCGTGGGCCCCACCACGCAGAGTATGTCCCCCCGGTTCATGGTCAGGGTAAAATCTTCAGGTAAGCCATCCTTGTCGCGGCCCCCCAGGATAGTAATACGGTGTATATCCCTAGACATGGGCTTCTCCATCCGCCGGTATTTCGATTTTCCGGGCAATCATACTGTTGGTGGCGTAATCCGGGCCTATGCGGGTTTCTCCCAGGCAATAGGAACACAGGGCAGAAGGCAGGGGGAAGCGGATTTCAGAATGGTTTAGGGTGGCGATTTCCGGGGCATCCCGGAGAAAACGGGCCAACTCAAAGGCGCCCTCCCCGGTAAGGCCGTTTACAAAGAGGAAACGGGCGTTCCGGTTTGCCTCCCGGGCCCGGAACGCAAAGACCTCCCGTTCCGCCTGGGAAACCACATCCGCCTTGGTGATAATCACCATGTCGGCGAAAAGGAGCATGGGGCCGATTTTTTTAGGGGTGTTAACCCCGGAAAGACAGTCGATGACGCAGAGGGAGCGGACCCCCTTGATATGGGGGGAACAGCGGTTACAGAGCCCGGCGCTTTCGCTGAAGAGGAAGTCCAGATTGCGGGAAACTCCCCAGCTTATACAGTCCTCAATATTGGTGATGAAGTAATGGTCCGGACAAAAATTCCCCGAGATGCCCGTGAGTACCGGAATGCCCTTCTTGCGGTAGAGTTCGTCATCGGTGGTGGAGATACAGTCAAATTTAACCGCCCCCACGGTGAAGCCCTCTTTTAAAAGAACCTCCGCCGTTTTGATGGCAGCCGAAGTTTTACCCGCCGAGGGGGGCCCCGCAAAGGTTACGAGCCTCATGACCGCGCCTCCGGGGATACTGCGGGTTTGCGAAGAAGGAGCCAGTCCCCGGTATCATCGTGGACCACCCGGACATCGAAACCCAGGGTCTGTGCAACCGGGGCGTAATCATCCGGAGTGGAACCCAGGGTCGTTTTCTGCTGACGCACCCCAAAGTCATTGCCGTTCCGTTCCGACATGATGCGGTAAATTTCCGCCTTGAGGGCCGGGCTGCCGTAGCCCCCGCCCATAAGCGCCGTACCCCCCGGCGCCAGGATACGCCTGATTTCAGTCAGGCTCCGTTCCTTGTCCCAGAACCACATGGCTCCCCGGCTGATAACCAGGTTTACCGAAGCATCCGGAATAGGCATGGTGTGTACATCCGCGCAGAGGGTTGTTATACGAGCCCGATCCCTTTCTTTGATGCGCCGGGCGGCCAGTTCCAGAGCGTAGGGGTTTGAATCTAAAAGGGTGATTTCATTCGTAAATAATTCCGCCGCAGCCAAGCCCAGGTGGCCTCCGCCGCAGCCTAGGTCCACACAGCGGCCCCGGTCCACACAACTGCCCCGGTCTATCCCGGCAAGTTCCAGGAGCCGCCGGGCGATAAGTGGGTATATGGGGGCAAAAACTTCATCCGCTATGCAGTCGAATTCTAAGGCTTTGGCCTGAGAAGGTGTGGTGGCTTGGGGAATAGTATTTCCTCCTTCGATACTGCCGTGAATTATACCAGGGAAAGCCGTACTTTATCAAGATACCTTTCTGCTCAAACATGATGAAACCAAACGAAACAAGGGGAATGGTGAAATGGGCGCTGGGTTACCAATTTATAAAACCTACGGCCTGGTCAGTATTTCCGGGGAGGATCAAACTGTAACGGCTCTTTCATAACAAAACACCTATGAAACAGAATAAAATATCAAGATGAATTATTACGAAATAAACAAAACCAAATAAAACATGTAAAAAAAGGATATAACATGTTGACAATAGGTCGTTTTATTGTAATAATTTCCGATAATAGGTCTGGCTAGTATATGGTCGGAATCTATATTAATGGAGGTATTGTATGTTTTTAAAGAAAAATTGGAGTTGGGTATTCAACCTTGCACTTGCACTGAGTATCCTTATGCTTATTGCCTGTCCCATGGAAAGCGACGATGATGATATCCCTCTTCCCGCCCCGGGATCCATCCAGATAACGGCGAATGATGGAGCCCTGGTATTACAATGGACCAGGGTTGCCGCTGCTGGGGGTGTTGATCCCACCTATAAAATATTCATAAGTGAGTCCAATAATAGCTTAGAGGCAGTCGAGATATTTCCCACTGACGGCAGCGGCGGGTCGCTGGTAAAATACACCATTAGTGAGCTTGAAAATCACAAGACCTATTATATCTGGGTAAAGGCTGCATATGCAGGACTTGGGGAATCAGATTTCACCGGCGTGTATCAAGGAACACCCATTCCACCGCCGGCCAACCCCGGTACCTTGACCGTTGCACCCTATGAGGAAATGCTTGGGGTAAGCTGGGTTGCGGTAACAGACGCGTCTTTCTATGAGGTATATTACAAAGCGGGCGGGGCAGGGGAAACACCGCCTACAGATGCAACCATGGAAACCGTAGCCGAACCAACGGTGATGATTGAGGAATTAGACAATGGTACAAGTTATACGGTATGGGTTAGGGCCGGGAATACCGCCGGTAATTCCGCCGGATACGCCACCGCCGCGGGAACGCCCGTAGTTCCTACTACACCGCCGACGGCAGACAAGAAACCCGAAACCCCCACCGTTGTTCCGGGAAATGCAAAATTAACCTTGAAATGGACTCCTGTTTCCGATGTCCCCAGTTATAAATTGTACTACGGAACCACCAATGATTTCTCCCAAGCGACACCGGTTGAAAAACCTATCCTCCCAAAGGCATCGCCAGTGAGCGGTGATATTACCGGCCTCGTCAACGGCACATCCTACTATGTATGGGTCCAGTCCTGGAATTCTGCTAGTACTAAAGATAATTCACCGGTCAGCGACCCTGCGAGCGGAATTCCCCAAGCGAAAGCTGCAATTGATTACAGTAACACAACATTTAGTTTAGGCAGCGCTGGCGCCGAGTTTGTCTATGCCCAGACTCTTCCCCCCAGCGTCTTTAATCCGACCGGAAGGCCCAATTCGGACCGTATGACCCGGGTACAGGAGACCGGTTTAGGTAATCTGTTTACCGATGGCGCTGCATGGTATATCAGGGATAAATATCCTGAGCAAAACATTAGCTTTGTATTCCTCCATGGGGCCTACATAGACAATGTACTTCCGGCCGGGGATATTACCGTGGGCAGTCTTTCGGCTATAGTCCGAACGGCTGACAGGGAAGATAAATTCGTGCTCCTCTCCCTGACTGGGGCTCAGCTCAAAGCCTTCTTCGACGAGGTGGCCGATGTAGTACACAGCGGCAGGGGCGGACCTTCGAACACCGCTTTCTTCGGCAATGTTTCCAGCGAAGTACACTACACCCTCCAGTATCGTAAACCGCCGGAACTAACACAGGCGATAATCGACGGAACAGAAGCAAAATACAGCGATATGGACACTTCGCCGTATACGAGGGGGCGCATAAAAGCCGGTACCCTCAAGATAAACGGAGTGGATATTGATGATACAAAAACTTACCGTATCTGTACCACCGAGACGCTTGCCACCGGGGCATTTTTTGATACCCTGTTAGATGGTATAAATAAAGTGGTGACCGATGACATCTTCTGGCACGGAGTAGCGGAATATATCTACGATCAGGGTGCGGATCTTATTCCACTGGTTGATGGCCGTATTGTGATCGAAGGGGGAGTTCCCCTTCCATCGCCCTGGGTAGCGGGTGACTGGATTTATACTGAGGAGTGATGAATCACCCCTATCCTGCAGCAGTATTACTGCTGGCCCTTGTCTTAGCCTGGACGCCGGAACTTACCGGCGCCCAGGAAGCGGCGGCGGATACTTCGTCCGTTTCCATGGAAGCGGACGAAGCTTTGCCTGAGGACACCGAAGTATTCCGCCTGCCCGAAGCGGGGGTAAATGCCAACCAGGACACCCCCGAACTGATTACCCGGGAAGAGATGGACCGGGATGACGTCAATGATCTTTGGGAGGCGGTGCGGTACACCCCGGGGGTGATCCTTTCCGGGGGCGGCCGACGCAACGATTCTAACTTTTCGGTTCGGGGTTTTGGTTCGGACAGTGTTCCTGTCTTCGTGGACGGAATAGTCATGGCCAATCCTTACCGGGGAGAAGGGGATGGCGCCCGTTTCCTTACTGGGGATATGGAAAGCATCGAAATAGAAAAGGGGTACAGCTCGGAACTCCTGGGGGCAAATACCCTGGGGGGAGCGGTGCTTCTCCGTACCGCGAAACCCAAAAAACCCTTTGAAGCTTCCCTTAAAACCAGCTTTGATTTTGACAGCATCCTGCATTATGCGGACGCAACCCATGTGGTAAGCGCCGGAACTAAGCTGGAGTATTTTTACGCCAAGGCGGTATTCCAATACCGGGATGTGGATCATTACAGGCTTCCTGAAGATTTTGAGCCCACAACGGACAACCCCCAGGAAAAGGGGGACCGGCTCTGGTCCGATTCCGACGATTTAAAGCTTACCCTTATGGCGGGGACAACCCCCATACCGGATCTTGATATTTGGCTTGCCTATGTGTATCAGGACTCGGATAAGGGGCTTTCTCCTCCGGATACCAATCTTCGGGATTACGCTATCTGGGAATGGCCGGTATGGAAGCGGCACAGCGTTTCTCTCAACAGCATCTTTGCTGCCGGTCCCCTCTCCTTCAGTGCCCTGGCGTACTTTGATAAATACGATAACCGTCTGGATGAATACTATACCTTGAAGGCTTGGCAGCGGGGTATCCATGCACCCCATTCGGATTACGATGAATATTCCACCGGCGGCCGTCTTACAGGAACATGGGAAATAAATAGCTGGAACACCCTTCAGGGAGCGCTTACGTATAAAAAAGAAGATCACCTAGGACTGCGGGGCAGTTACAAGAATGAGGATGATCTGACCGAGGAGATGCATGTTAATGAAGATACCTGGTCGGTGGGTATGGAGCACGCGATAAACCCCTGGGATCCCCTGACGGTGAAAGCCGGGTTCGGATTTGACGCACTCATCCCCAATGAATACTGGAATGAAGAAAATGAATACTTAAAACTTCTGGATGCCAGTTATTTTATTGTTAAGACCCAAGATAAGTTTCTCTATACCTGGCAGGCCGGGGCTTTTTATAAGATCACCGGGGATCACGAACTACGACTGACCTATGCCCGGAAAAATCACTTTCCCAATATGTCCCAGCGCTATTCAACCCGGTTCGGATCGGCCATGCCAAATCCAAACCTGGGACCGGAAATCGCCAATCACTTTGAGCTGGGTTACCGGGGGTATTTCGGCGGCATCGGAGACTTCATTTACGCCCTTACCGTGAATGCCGCCCTGTACTACAGTGTTATTACCGGAAAAATTGTAACCGTTGGATGGCCGAACCCGCATCACCCCAGCGCATCCGTGGATATTTCCCGAAACCTGGATTCAACTGCTTTCTGGGGGTTCGAGTTGGCCCCTGAAATAAGTTTAAAAAAATTCCTGAGTACCGGCATGAGCTTCTCATGGAACCAGAACACCATCAATCACAGCCAAGCCGGCATTAAGGTCCTGCCCTATTACCCGGAAATTACCTTGAACGGGTATATGGTGATCAAACCCCTGGAAGTGCTTTCGATTATTCCCCGGGTAGAATATACGGGTTCCCGTTTTGCCAACACCGAGGGATTTGAAAAACTGGAGGCCTATTTCCTCGCCCACCTCAAGGTAAGCTATGACTTTGGTAAATATATTACCGCCTCCGTAGGGGTGGAAAATATTTTTGACAAATACTACGAAATCAGGCAATATGCTCCGATGGCAGGACGGAGCTTTAATATCTCTCTAACTGCCCGTTACTAGAAAGTTAGTCCATTGATCAAACCATAGGAGGAATTATATGGAAAAAGTGTCTATCCCAAATCCGGGATTATTCAAACGAACAATTGCGCTGTTTTTTGCATTATTTTTCTTGGCCGCAGCCGCATACGCTTCTCCCGCCGCAGAAAGCAAGGGATTAGCCGAAACGGGCCGGGACTCCGGTATATTTGCCCCAACAGAGAAAATATACGGTCCTAATTTTACCGATAACTTTATTCTCTACATTATGGATCCCGACCGGCTTGCGGGGTGGAGCGGCAGGCTCATGGATCACGAAAAACGGTATATCCCCGAACAATATCAGCAGCTGCCGGTATTCGGCGGCTGGTGGGGCGGCGGGATTCCCGATAGGGAACTCCTGTTACGGGAGGGGGTAAAAAGGGCTCTGATAACCAGCCCAAACCCGGAAATCGTGGATTCACGGGCGGCGGATTTGGAACAGCTCGGTATCAGGATACTGAGCCTCAAGGCTGCCGAACTGAAGGACTATATCACGGTACTGCGCGATCTGGGCCGTGAGATGGGTATACCGGAACGGGGGGAAGAGCTGGCCCGTTACGGCGAGGATGCCCTGGCGAAGGTTACCGCCTGGACAAGCGGTCTTAGTGAGTCTGAGAAACCACGGGTTTACATTGCCCATGGGCCGGTCGGCCTTGCAACCATGCAGGCCCGGGATCTGCTTGAACTTGCGGGGGGCAGAAACGCTATCGATTTTGGTGGTCTGCAATCCTGGCCTACCATGACCTTTGAACAGGTTATGGAGCTTGACCCCGATGTGATCCTGGTGTCGAACCCTGATGGGGCAAGAAATGTCAGCGCCGATCCGAAATGGAAAACCCTCAGGGCCTACAAGGAAGGCAGACTGTATATCGTACCCCTGGGGCCCTTCGGCTGGATGCATATGCCTGAGGTGACCCGTTTTATCGGCGCCCAGTGGCTTGCGTGGAAACTACACCCTGACCGGTGTGACCTGGACATACGGGCTGAAACCAAACGTTTTACGGATCTGTTCATGCACACCAATCTTACCGAAGCCCAGATAGACGATATACTGTCCTCGGGGCTGTCCGGAAACATGGTAAAGGAAAACTGACGGCAGGGTATGAATATCATTAAAAAATACCCCCTGCCTATTATGTCCGCAGTTCTGACAGCATTGGTGTTGGTTAGTTTTGTGGTTGGGCGGTATCATGTTACCCTGGGAGAAATACTTCAAACCGCGGTTATCGAAATTATGAATAGGTTCTTTACGCTGTTTAATATAGGCAGCGTTACGGAACTGAGCGACAGGCAGCGGGAGATACTGTTTCTGATGGGGGATATCCGTCTGCCCCGCATACTGGCAGCGGTACTGGTCGGCGCGGCCCTCGCTTCTTCGGGGGCGGTGTATCAGGCCATGTTTGTAAACCCCCTTGTCTCACCGGGAATACTGGGGGTGCTTGCGGGGGCGTCCTTTGGAGCTGCCCTGGGGATCGTGATCATACGATCCTGGCTTGCCACCCAGATTCTGGCTTTTGTCTTTGCCTGCGTAGCAGTTGCCCTGTCGATACTCCTTTCATTGTTCTTTCCCCGATCATCCCTGCTGGTCCTTATCCTGGGGGGTATGATATCAAGCGCCTTTTTTACGGCCCTGTCATCATTGTTAAAATACATTGCGGATCCCACGAATCAGCTTCCGGCCCTGGTCTACTGGCTTATGGGAACCTTTGCAAATGTAAATAACCGGGATCTGATACGGGTTGGGCCCATCCTGCTTATCTCGATAGTTATCCTCTGCGCCCGGGGCAAACTGTTGAATGCCCTGAGTCTTGGGGACGAAGAAGCGATGGCGCTTGGTATTTCGGTAAAACGCAAACGGATTGAACTGATAGCCCTTTCCACCCTGGCCAGCGCCTGTACCGTAGCTATCGCCGGTACCATAGGATGGATAGGCCTGGTGGTACCCCACATGGTACGTTTTGTCGTGGGGCCGGATAACCGCCGGCTGCTCCCTTTGACGGCCGTATCCGGCGCATGTTATATGCTCTTTACGGATATGCTGGTACGGGCCGCCTTTACGGTGGAAATCCCCATAGGGATCGTTACTTCCCTGGTAAGCCTGCCCATCTTTGTCTATGCCCTGTATCAAAACAAAGGGAGGTGGAGTTAATGATAACCGTACAAAACCTTTCTTTCAGCTATCTGAAAAACAAGCCGATCATTGAGGACATATCCTTTACCGCCGGTAAGGGGGAGATCATCAATATCCTGGGGCCCAACGGCTGCGGAAAAACTACGCTTCTAAAAATCATGCTGGGGTTTATGCCTACGGCGAGGAATATGATTTCCATCGACGGCACAGACATTAGGGATATAAACCGCTCTCGGATGGCAAAAATTTTTTCCTATGTACCCCAACTGCATCTTGGGGTGTTTTCTTACCCCGTGCTTGATGTGGTACTTATGGGCAGGGTGAGCATGAGTCCCTGGTATAAATACAATGATGAAGATTATCGTATCGCCCATGAGGCGCTTGAAAAGATGGGGTTAACAGAATACTCCCAGCGTTTATACCTGCACCTTTCAGGTGGTGAGCGCCAACTCGTACTGATTGCCCGGGCGCTTGCCCAGGGGGCACAGTATTTTATTATGGATGAACCGGTATCGGGGCTTGATTATGGAAACCAGTTTCTCCTTTTGCAGGTAATACGGGATCTTGCGGAGCAGGGACAGTCCATCATTCTTACCACCCATCATCCCGAACACGCCTTGTTTCTGGGAGGCCGGGCGCTGTTGATCAAGCATGGCCGGGTTATGGCGGATGGCCCCACCCGGGAAGTTATCAATACCGATAGTATCTGTGCGCTTTACAATATGCCCAGGGAACTTTTAAAGGATATTTGGCCGAACTAAACTTACCCGTCGTCCCGCGTCAAAGATAACCCCCTCCCTTTTTCCGGTAATCACCTCCCGGCATAAATCCGGGTCAGTTATCACCAGGCCCTGGAGGTCCCGTACCCCGAAGTCAAAGAGCAGGGGCGAAAGGGACGTTGTCGGGCCTGCCAGGATCATCCCCTGACGGCGGGAAAGTTCCAGAAGCCGGGGCAGGGTCTTATTGACCAGGGTAACCCCGGTGGCAAAGACAAAATCCTGGAGGGGAATGATGAATTCACAGGCTGAATCGGGATAATCCCCGGGACCGGGCCGTTTTTCCAGGATAGACAGCTCGCAAATCGGCCCCAGGGTTTGCTCCAGGTGCATGAAATGGCCGACCACCACAACTTTTTTGCCTACTACCCGATCTTTCCAGGCATCAAAGGCGTTAATATCATCTTCAGCAAGGGCCAGGGCGACCTTTTCATGCTCCGGGGAGTTCCAGTACGCGTTAATTGCCGCCACACCCAGGCTTGCTTCGGCAAGATTCCAGGATTTAGCCGCCACCGCCAGGTCCCGCAGGGCCATGCCCTGGCAGGAATTGGGAAGGGCCCGGGGGCGGGTTTCGCTATTCACCGTATGGCTGAGGTTCATAGCCAGCCCGACCCGGCTCCCGGAGCGGACATAGGCCCAGTGTTCCCCCGTAATTGTCTCATCGACAATAAATTCCGGGGGTATTGCCTGTATCAGGGCATCGTAGAGTGCCCAGGGATTTGTATTTTCCGCCATTTTATGTACCTTCCTAAACCCATTAGTTCATGGAAGAATAGCTTACACGAAATAACTAAACAAGTAAATACAATGCATAACAAGATAAAACCAAATATTATTTCGAGCTAATCTAGCCATATATTAGTGCAGCCGGAACGCCACGGGTATAACCAGCCGGGCTGGAGCCGGGGGCTGCCGAAAGGGGGCGGCGGCGTAGATGGTTGCCTCTGCGGCGCTATCAAGAAGCTCCGAACCGCTGCTTACAATTACCGTAACCCCGCTTACCCTGCCGTCTTCGTGGATGGTAAAGGCTAGTTCCGCCGTCCCCTGGATGCCGGCACGCCGCGCTTGGGATGGGTACACCAGCTTATCCCGGATGCGGCGTTGGATATAACTGTAGTTGCGGTCAACATAGGCTGCGATTTGGGCGGAAATTTCTCCGGAGGGGGAACCGGCGGACTGAAAAGTCGGGGCGGCCGCAGCATAGCTTGGCTGGGGTGTGATAAACGCCGTAAGAATAGGTTTGTCTTCCAGGGGGATAAAATTTTCCGCAGGAGAATTGGCGGAAAACTCCACAACCGATTCTTCAATAGACTCTTCAATCAAAGGCGCCGGGGGTATTTCCGGCGCGGGCGGCGGCGCTTCCGGAAGGGTGGGTTCCACAAGGACAAGATTAACCAAGGAAAAGGGCTCCGCAGACTGTTTCTGCTTCAATACCGGGGAAACCTGCATGGAAAATACCGAAAAGACGAAAAAAATCAGCCCATGAATGACCAAGGAGGCACAGATCATCAGGGACAACATGTTTCGGTTTCTTTTCATGGAAAGACCATTTTACTCTCCAGGGAGACCGCCGTCAATGATAGATATCAACAAGGACCAACTCAACCAAACAATACCGGTTAATTTGTCATTGACAGTCAGGTTTTGGCCGATATAATAGGTTTATGAAATACAATGCTAGTCAATATCGCTCTATGCTTTGTGGTATACTGCTCCTCGGGTTCAGCCTTCAACTGAACGCTGCGCCCCGGAAGGATGTCGCGATAACCCAGCCATCAAGGACCGTATCCTTTACGGACTCCAGCGGGAGAACCCTGGAGATTCCGGCGAATATCACCAGAGTTTCCCCCTCGGGCAGCCTGGCCCAGATGTTCCTCCTGGCAATTGCGCCGGATCTGATCTGTACGGTTTCATCGGCCTATTCTCCGGCCCAGGCGGAGTTCGTGCCGGATTACCTCATGAACCTGCCTGTGGTGGGTCAGTTCTACGGGTCCCGGGATCTCAACCCCGAGGAAATTGCCCGGATAGGGCCGGACCTGATTATCGATATCGGTGAGCCAAAGGATACCATTGCCCAGGATATGGACGACATTACCCAGTCCATTGCTATTCCTGCCATCCATATTACCGCTACCCTCAGAACCACCCCCCAGGCGTTCCGTACCCTGGGCCGACTCCTTGGTAGGGAGGAACAGGGGGAAAAACTTGCCCTTTTTTGCGAGAAAGCCCTTGCCCAGGTTGAGGATGTGGTGACCAAGGCGGGGAATAATAAAAAAGAGGTACTCTACTGCCTGGGGCCCGGGGGGATTAATGTGCTTGCCGCCGGGTCATTTCATACGGAAATTCTGGACTGGATCGCCAATAATAAGGCGGTGGTAGATAATCCCAGCTCCCGGGGGAGTGGTAACGAAACCAATTTGGAACAGATACTGCTCTGGGATCCCGAGTTGATCATCTTTGGTCCGGACAGTGTATACCCTTCTGTTGGGACGGACCCCACCTGGAAGCAACTCCGGGCTATCCGTACCGGGGCCTACTACGAAGTTCCCCAGGGGCCCTATAACTGGATGGGTAGCCCACCGTCCATAAACCGTTACATGGGTATGCTTTGGCTGGGGAAAATTCTTTACCCCCAATACGCCCAATACGACCTGTACACCGAAACTGCGGAATACTACCGGCTGTTTTATGGCCGGGAACTTAGCCGGGAACGGTATGAGCTGCTGACGGCAAACAGTATCGGTCCGGGCAAATAGGCCGCCGTATGGGAAAGGCCGGAAGATTTTCCGCCATCGCCATCTTGGCTTTTCTTCTGGCCGGGACGGTGCTGGTATCCCTGTCTCTGGGCCGCTACCCCATACCCCTGGGCGCCCTGATCACCCGGCTCCTGGGCGGCGCCTTCGCCACACCCCAGATGGAGGCGATCTTTTTCAATGTGCGGCTTCCCCGGATCCTGCTGGCCTGTCTGGTGGGGTGTTCCCTCGCTGCGGCGGGGGCCAGCTACCAGGGGGTGTTTCAGAACCCCCTGGCTGCCCCGGATATTCTGGGAGCCTCAAGCGGTGCAGCCACCGGGGCCACTCTGGCAATACTGATGCGCCTTCCCGGCCCTATGATTACGGTTTTCGCTTTTCTCACCAGCCTCATCACCATAGGACTGGTAATGTTCATTGGAAACCGGGCCCGGGGCAGGAAAATTGTGGGGCTCATCCTGGCCGGACTGATGGTATCGTCCCTGAACAGCGCCGGTATATCCTTTATGAAACTGGCGGCGGATCCCTATAATGTGCTGCCGGAAATTGTCTATTGGCTCATGGGTTCCCTGGCAAAAACAAAGCCTGCGGATGTAGGCTTTGTGTTCATTCCCATGCTCCTGGGGCTGGTCCCCCTGTTTATCTTCCGGTGGCGGATCAACCTCCTCACCCTGGGTGAAGATGAGGCCCAGTCCATGGGGGTCAATATCAAGCGGACCCGGGTCCTGGTGATTGTATGCTCCACCCTGATCACCGCCGCCGCAGTTTCTGTGAGCGGCATCATAGGCTGGGCGGGGCTGGTGATCCCCCATCTGACCCGGCGTTTCGTGGGCAACGATTACCAGCATCTCATGCCCGCGTCCATGCTCTTCGGCGCCCTGTTCCTCCTGCTCATCGACAATATCTCCCGCAACCTTTTTGCCACCGAGGTCCCCTTAGGGATACTTACCTCTCTGGTGGGAGCGCCCTTTTTCCTCTGGCTCATCACCCGGAAGGGGGATCTATGGTAAACCCGGAAACGCCGCTGGAAGTACGGGACCTTAACTTTTCCTACGGAAACAATCCGGTGTTACGGGATGTCAGCTTTACCATGGGCGCAGGGGTACTCCTGGGCCTGCTGGGTCCCAATGGCGCAGGGAAAAGCACCCTGTTCCGTTGTATTCTGGGTCTGGAAAAAAGTCATACCGGAACCGTATTTCTGGACGGCCGGGATATACAAACCCTGAACCCCGCCGCCCTGGCAAAACGTATCGCCTATGTCCCCCAAACCCATGCTCCCTCGTTTAACTATTCCGCCCTGGATATGGTGCTCATGGGAACCGCCGCCCAGGGCAAGGAATGGGCCATACCGAACACCCGGCAGCGGGCAACGGCAGATGAAGCCCTGGAGCGGATGGGGATGTCAAAATTCCGGGACCGGGGATTCCGCCAGCTTTCGGGGGGTGAACAACAATTGATCCTCATCGCCCGGGCTCTGGCCCAGGATGCCCGGCTCCTGGTGATGGACGAACCCACCGCCAACCTGGACTACGGCAACCAGATCCGGGTCCTTCTGCAGATTCAGGAACTTAGCCGCCAGGGCTACAGTATTATTATCAGCACCCACAACCCGGATCACGCCTTTTTGTTTACCGACCAGGTCCTGGCGCTGCACAACAACCAAATCGCCGCATCGGGCCCCCCGGGAGATGTCCTGACGGCGGAACTCATCACCCGGCTCTATGGAGTTCAGGTAACCATACGCCGGGACGACCGTGGGGTACCAAGCTGTTTACCGGTAATATCACATGGGTAAAGACGGCCGGATACCCAGCGCTATTTTTGTGTACTTAATAAATTCTTCCTCGGCGCTGCTGATAAAAGCAAGTTTATTTACCACAAGATTGTATTCCCAGTAGAATTCCATGTCCTCAATATCAATAAAGACAAGATCGGGAAAACAATGGATGCCGTCCGCCCATAGGCATACATAATGTCCCGTATCGCAGAGCTCTCCTATGAGCTGCTTTTCTCCGCCATTTAAAAAAATATCTATCGTTGCGCCGTTTTGTTCACAAATTTCCCTGATGCTATTCTGGGGATATAAATTGTGATCCAGGCTTATTATATTTTCATTTTTTAATTCATGCAGTTTAATTGATCTGCGGTTTACAAAGGGGTGATTCCTGCTGACAAGCAGTTTAATTTTTCTTTGTTCGTGGTAAACCGAATCAAATTGATTGGCGTCAAAGGGTACGCAGGTAAAACCAAGGTGGAGTTTATTTTCAAGCATGGTTGATAAAGCGGTGTCATCCGAATAATTTCTGATGCTCAGCCGGACCAGGGGATTCTGGATCGTAAAATTTCTGATAAAATTCACCGGGAATACGTTGCTGATCCCGTAGGGTATGCCAAGGGACACATTGGAAACAACCTTTTCCTTAAGCTGGGTTGCGGTTTCGATAACATGATCATATTGATTTAAATAGGAGCGTACGCTTAGACGCAGAATGTGAGCGGCCTCGGTCAGCTCAATGCCCTGGGGGGACCGGTAAAACAGGGGGACTTCGAGATCCTCTTCCAGCTGTTTGATGGATTTACTTAAACCCTGCTGCGAAATAAAAAGTTTTTTTGCCGCCATGGAAAAACTTTTTTCTTCGCAGAGCCCTAAAAAGTTCAAAAGTTGTTTGTGATTTACCTCCGCCATAAGGCGCCTCCTGGTTCCCGAATATGCGCAGTATACCCCAATTTGCAATAAATTGCTACAACTTTAGGTTGTACCCATAAAAAACATTCTGTTTTACGGAATTGAATAAGTATGGTACTAATAAGAAAGTATAAGAATGTTCATTTAGGAGGCGCACCATGTTATCAATCCGTCAGAATTTTTTGGAAACAATCCACGGCGGCAAACCGGACCGGTTTGTTAATCAGTATGAATTTATCGATATACTCTTCGGTCTCGATCCAATTTCCCGCAACAACCCATCCCCAACGGCTCCCGGGCAGGAGACAAAGAACAGTTGGGGCGTTACCGTGGCCTGGAGAGAGGGCCAGCCTGGGGCGTTCCCCGTGCATGACGCTGAACACAAGGTGGTAAAGGATATTAGAAAGTGGAAGGAAGTTGTTAAGACGACGCCGCGGCTGGAATTTCCCGAGGCGGATTGGGCCGATGCGATTAAGGCGGCACAGGCGGTTGATCGCAAAGAAAAGTATTGCGCGGCGCCCTACTTTACCGGTGTTTTCGAGATGCTCCATTACCTTATGGGGGTGGATGAATGTCTGATAGATCTCTACGAAGAGCCGGAGCTGATACATGAACTGGTCGATTTCATTACCGAATATGAATTGAAGTACGCCGAGCAATGGTGTAAATATGTAAAGCCCGACGCCCTTTTCCACCACGATGACTGGGGAACGCAGATTTCCTCATTCATGTCCCCGGATATGTTCAGGGAATTTTTCCTGCCTTCGTATAAAAAAATCTACTCCTACTGGAAGAGCCACGGCGTTGAAATTATCGTTCACCACAGCGATTCCTATGCGGCAAACCTGGTTCCCCAAATGATCGAAATGGGCATTGATGTATGGCAGGGCTGTACCACCCAAAACGATGTTCCGGCGCTGGTCAAGCAATACGGCCCCAAGATTAGCTTTATGGGGGACATCAATAACGGTGTGCTGGACAAGGCGGATTGGACCCCCGCTGAGGTAAGGCGGGATGTGGAACGGACCTGCCGTGAAAACGGCAAACTGTACTTTATACCCTGTATGGTTCATGGCCTTGGGTTCAGCATTTTCCCCGGGGTCTACGAGGAAGTAAGCAAGGAAATTGACCGGATGAGCAAGGAGATGTTTTAAGGGGTGGTATGCCACCTTACGGGTCTATTTCGAGTTGACAGAGGGTTATAGTTCCTTCTATAGTTATTACAGAAATATGCCGCTATATTATACGATAAGCGGTTATATTCTGATAAAACTATGAGATCTATAGAGCAACTAAAAGCCCTGGCGGCATCGCAAAACGGCATTATCCGAGCCTCGGATATTGCATCCCTCAAGATTGATTATCGCCTTTTGCAAAAATGGATTCGGTCCGGGGCGATCGAGAAAATCAAACAAGGGTATTACGGCCTGACCGAAGATATGGAAAATAGGAGTGAAGCTGCCCTAATCGCCGAACTTTTTCCCGATGGGGTGATCTGTATGTATTCAGCCCTTTTTTATTACCGGTATTCTGACCGAACCCCCCTGAATTGGGATATTGCCATCAATAAGAACGCATCCAAAGCCCGGTTCCATCTGGACTATCCTTATATCCAGCCTTATTATCTTGAAGCAACCCAGCTTGAGTATGGCGTTACTACCGCAGATTACCAGGATTGTGCATTACAGATTTTTGACCGGGACCGGCTCATCTGCGAGTGTCTACGGTACGAAAACAAGATGGACCGGGAGATTTTCAATAAGGCGGTTCAGGGATATATTGGGGATGCTAAAAGGAGCATCTCCACACTCCTCGAATATGCCAAACGGCGGCGGATTCTGAAGAAAGTGAAAGACAGGATAGGGATATGGCTATAAAAGACAAAGGCGCCGCAGTACTCGCCGGATTAAAAAACAAAGCAAAAGCAACCGGGGAACCCTTTCAGCTTTACCTCCAATTATTTTGCCAGGAAGAATTCCTACGAAAGCTTTCTATGTCCCCCTATGCGGATAATTTAATCCTGAAAGGCGGGTTATTCATTTATGAAATAACCCATTTTGAGAGCCGTGCCACCATTGATATTGATTTCCTTTTGCAACAATTATCCAATGATATTGAAAAAATTAAGTCGAAATGAATTTATCCAGGGTTCTATTTGGTTTTAGAACTTTGCAATGACCTTGTCTAGGGAAACAAGTAAATCGTCCAGTCGTCTTTTGTGTAAGCCCTCAGGCGTACTATTGCAAAGATTCTGAAGATATGTTTGTATCTGCTGTAAATAGGAGATTTGGTTTTGGTATGCTTCTTTTGTATTACTGATGCCAGACATCTCATCGAATATTTTTTCAAACCACCATATTCCACCATTGTTCAGGGCGCCGAACCGGTCAAGGTTTCCTGTTTTAACAATGCCCTCAAATAATTTCTGTCTATTGCACTTTAAGTATAATTGTATAAATCGTCTATCCTCCTTCTCGTTAGCCGCCTCAAACAGCTCCGCAAATCCGGCTTGGCTTCTTGTGAAGCTTTGAACAAATCCCTTTTCTCTCACCTTGTATTCCAATTCTTCGATAAGAGTCATATTTTCTTTTCGTTGGGGCCTAGGATAGGTATCCGGGATAATGACATCCATTGCTGCATTCATATTTGCTCCCTCTTTATCCAAAGCAATATTAAAACCGATCCTCAGTACACTTTCCATTTCCGAAAGAGATTTTTTCGTATAATATCTCCCGTTATATAAGGTTGAAAGTATCCGGTAAATATCAAAATAAAAATAAGAAGGATATGATCCATCACGACAATAATTTAATAATACATCTATATTTTTATCCAATTCATCCTCTTCCATGGCTTTATAATTTTTGACAAATTCAATGGCGATATAATTATCATTTGCAGCAGCTTGCGCATTAAAACCAAAATGATTTCTTAATATCAATTGTATATTAACCGCATTGAAAACTCCACTGATAATATAGTCAGCTAAACCATCGTCATAGAAAAAATATTTTTCAAGGGGGGAAAGTCCATACCGTGTACTAAAATCTAATAAATATGAATTTTTTTCCAATGAGTTAAGTATTTTAATATCCCGATAATCCTTAAGATATTTCTTTATTTCCCGCTCCATGCCGCGTTTATATTCAATTGAGAGGAGCAGAGCTGTACAGAACAATCCATCAATAATTTCATTGTGATGTTTTATTTCTGCAATTTCATTATATATTACCTCAAAGATATCACAGAAAAAAAGAAAGGTACGCAAATTAACATGGTCTGCTTGTCGGAGTGCATCTGCAATAAGATCATACTTACTTTCGATAAATTTTTCGTAGTGATCGTTTTCTATATTTATGGACTTCAAACAGCCTGCGAATTGTTCCCGAAGATCAGCTTCAAAAACATAGGCATATCTGATGTATTTTTCTTTTATTTTCCGGTATTGTTTGATTCGTATCTTAGCCTCGTTGGTGATAAAAATCACCCGCGCCCCCTTGGCTATAAATATATTATATAACATGCCGAAAAGATCCTGAATATTTACATGTTTTGATAACCGTTCAAGATCATCCATAAAAATAATCGTATTATTAAAGGATTCAGAATTTATTCTGTTTAGTTTAAATTGATACTGGAATTGGTTGATTGTTTTTATATATTTATCAATATCGAATACTTCTGTTGATTTCCCAAATTGGAGTATTTTTTTTATTCCCTTGCTGGCTATGTTTTCTGTTTTACCGAACAATAGATACTTATCTATCAGTTTAATTATTAAATTCTCGGTAGTATCAATCCCATTCATAGATTCATAGAGTACTATTTTGTCGGTCGCTTTTAATTCCGGAATGAGAATGTTGTTAATAAAATATGTTTTACCGCTGCCCCATTCGCCGGTAAGTAGTATGGCATAATCAGTTCTTTCTTTATTTATGTAAGTAAGAATTGCGTTTTTCGTAAACATATCAAATTCCAATCCTTGTATCTGAGACTTGGGTGTTCTTGAGAAATAAACCCGGTTTACTGGAAAGCACCAAAACCTCCTAGTATCAAGGAACAACTTCAGTATTGGAACCTAAGAGGGCGATTATTGATTTTAGCAATAATATGGAAGAAACTACCATTTTCCCGGCTCCCTTGAATAGGTGGTATGCCCTATAGTGGCCTCCAGGAGCGGTATGCCTGTCGCCCTGTGGAGCCCAATGTGTGGGGTTTGCCGAGGAGGGAAAAGAGTAGATTTGGGGTTGATTTTTGGCAAATTTGTGTATACATTATTGTAGGGTATCGAATGGGTAAAACGGTCATCAGTACGGATGGGCTCTTTGAGTGGGATGATGATAAGAGTAAGATTAATAAGGAACTACATGGTTTATATTTCGCTGAAATATTGCCCGCTTTTGATGATCCCTATATCCTTGAATTATATGATGAAACCCATTCAACTGTTGAAGAAACCCGGTATAGGGGTTTAGCAGAGTTGCAGGATTTTATTATTCTGTACCTGTCATATACAGAACCGGGTAGTGGCCGGACAAGGATCATTTCAGTACGACCTGCTGAACCCGCTGAGGAGAGAATGTATTATGAATGGCGTAAAAACTTTAACACTTGAACGGATTGCCGAAATAAAGGCATTTAAGAATACTGATTTTTCTGATTGTCCGGTATTAACCGAGGAAGAACTGAAGAAGATGAAGCCGAGGCACCCAGAGTATTTCAGGCCGGTTAAGAAGGCGGTTCAGATTCGTTTAGATGCCGATGTTTTGGCTTGGTTCAAAGCTTATGGGAAAGGGTACCAAAGTCGGATTAATGCGGCGCTTCGGGATGTCATGTTACAGACCACGGAAAGACATGAATAGGATAAAAATTGGCGGGCGGATGTAGAAGTTTCCGAACTTTTTAAGACAGAACCATTTAGTAAAGAGAGGGGCCGTCCGTTTGGTTTAGCGGAAATGCACTAAGAGGCGGTATTAAAACACTTGTAACATCTAATAATTTTGTTTTTCGATCTTGAATGTTTAGGGAACTGTAGATTTCCGACTTCTTTACGGCCAAAAAAGGCCTCCTTTGCTCTGGTTAAGGGCAAAAATCTCCTTTCCCTCGACTTTTCTAGTATAACCTTGATAGAAGGGGCAAGGCAAGGATGGGAACCCCTTAAAATTGAGGGCTCAACCGTGATATTATTGTCATACATAGGACAATTTTTAGGGGAAATATGAATACCGAAATTATAAACGCAACAAAAAATATCTATGGTGGGGTGATTGTAGAGCCCACGGATCTGCCAGAAATCCCTGATGAGTTTGCTGCCCGGCTTGAGTACAGCCTCAGGGTTTGGGCTTCCGAGGGGGCAAAGGTTGTATGGCTTTCCACTGCGCGCTCACAGGCTGCATTGATACCTATAGCGGTGGCTCTTGGCTTTGTTTTTCATCATGCCTTGGAAGATAGTCTGCAAATGACTTACACCCTTATACCGGGTTCCACTATTCCCCCCTTCGCGACCCATTATGTAGGGGCGGGAGGTGTCGTTTTGCGGGAGGATGGGGGGGCTCCTTGTGGTATCCGAAAAGTATAAACAGCGACCCGGACGGCATCTCAAATTGCCTGGCGGTGCACTCCTCGCTGGGGAACATATCAGCACGGCGGTTATCCGTGAGGTAAAAGAGGAAACAGGTGTTGACGCAAAGTTTGAGTCCATTGTTTGCCTGCGCCATTGGCACGGGTATCGTTACGGTAAATCGGATATTTATTTTGTCTGCCGCCTTTCAGCCCTTTCCACGGAGATCACTATGGACTCAGGCGAAATTTCCGAGTGCCTGTGGATACCCCTTGAAGATTTTCTTGCCGATCCCGAAGTCCACTCCTTTAATAAACTTGTGGTTCGGGCAGCTACTAGTTCTGCACCGGGATTTTCAGAAAAGTTTATTTCAGAATACAAGAGCGATACCTACGAACTCCTGGTAAATTGATAATTAACGGGGCGGAGGCATTAGCAGCGTCTTTTCCGCCTGGAAAAGACGCTGTCCCTTGCGGGCTAAAGCCGGAGTAGGAACCGTGGTTCAAACCCGCTAAAGCAAAAAAGGGCCGTCCTTATGGACGGCCTAAACGCTCCCCCGCGCGGGTTTGAACCACGGACCCAGTGGTTAACAGTCTCAGGGAAAGCCCATCGTTTAGAACTATCAAAAAACGTCTAACTGCTTATAATATAAAGACTTATCTAATACAAGCCTCGCCTAAGACAGTATCATTTACTGTCAACAAAGTCAAGATTTTGTTGACAGTTTTGTTGACAGTAAGGTACTTAAATGGGTTTGCCGGGGAGAGGAAAGAGTAGATTTGGGGTTGATTTTTGGCAAAATGCACTAAGAGGCGGTACACCTTGGGGCCCCTTAATTTGTATCTTTTTATCTCCCACTATTTTGTTCCTGTTTTTTTAATCACGGCAACTTTCCTCCTCTGAAGAGTATGGTCCATTTCCGGCGAAGCTTTTTTTTCATCTCTCATTTTATCACCTATTTCTTTTAGTAGATCTATAAGGGGCTCAGGATCTGATTCTTCTTCTTCAATGGACTCAATATCTGGTTCCTCTTCATCAATGGGCTCAACGGTTTTCCCCGGCACATAGCTATTAGGGGACAAAATACTTGCAACTGTGAGGATAAAATTTTCCCAACTTTCTCCCTTAAAAATATTGTCATCTATGATGATTTTCTTTGAGGACTTTAGAGCCTCATGAATAAAGGTAAATTTTTTACCCTCTTTTAGTCCAAAATATTCAGCATACTTAATGACAAGTTCAAGAGACATCCCATTAGGGTTATTTTCATATTGCGAAAGCCGTGCTTGTTTCCCCTTTTCCAAGCCTTCCTTGGTTTTAGTTACCATGCCTAGATCTAAAGCCATTTTTTCCATTGTAACGCCTTTTTCTCTGCGTAGTACATCACATTGCTTTTTAAAAACCGAATATTGGAACCTAGATAATTTCCCTTTTTTATTCTTCATAATTTATATTATATAAAGTATTTACAATAATGTATAGATATAAGAAATGATTTATAAAAATTACTGAATAATCTTTAAAAACTGTAAATCCATAACATACATTTAGAATCATTTTATGGCATTCGATAAGGATAAATGATACTATGTTAAAATATTCCTATACTATATTAAAATATAATTATATAATATTACCTTTATTGAATATTTTATAAATCGTGTCAACTATATGTAACTGATCCCCTCTTATATGGTGATGGAAACTCCCTTCACACCTTTTTTACGAGTATAGCTCTGATCCTTCGATTATTAAGCCTTACCACCGCGAAAACCTCTGGGCCGCCTATTGTCGCCGGGGAGACTCCATGATAGACGAACACATACACAATGGTGATGCCGTTGTATACCATCCCGGCCAAACCGAAGGTAATGGTATCTATGTCCTGTCCCTGGACATCGCCCTACGGGTCAAGCGCGTGTCCTTTGACGACCTGCCCCGAGATCAGTCTCCCTCATCAGCGCTAACGCCGCTTATCCCCTCCGGCAAATAACCGGGGAGGAACTGGAAAATCTGCGGATTGGGGGGCGTGTAGTTACTTGCGTGTATAAGGTTTGAGGGTATAATATAGCCATAAATAAAGGAAATTTTTATGCCTGAACCAGCGAAAAGAGACCACAAAGCCCCGAAGTTTCTCGAAATTTCCATTAAGGACAGCGATGGCAAGGTCTGGACCACCCTATACGCCCAGGCTAAAGACTTTTCCACCGGTTCGGTTGGCTACTATGCCTCCGAAAAAACCACCAACCCGGAAAGCGGGGAGCGGTATCAATGTGGACTGTCTTTTACGCTGATTGGGTCTAAGCCAGGGAAATAAGACTAAGTGTTAAGTACAATAATCGGTGATATCGTGGGTTCTCGCATTAGATGGCATATTATAAAGAAAAAGGGTTCCATTTATCTGTTCGGTCAGGAAGTCCAGGGGGAATCTCTATGCCAGATTTTATAACACAAATCAAAAAAATTGGAATTCTTGTTGAAACATATGAGTCACATTACGAACAGTATCATCGCTCAACTTATAACGAGACAGAAGTTCGTGTGGATTTTGTGAACCCTTTGTTTCAAGCTCTAGGATGGGATGTCCTTAATGAGAGGAGATTACCACAGCACCTCCGAGAAGTCAAGCATGAAGCAAATGTCGTTGTAGAAGAAGCTGGCGAGAGTCGAAAGAAACGCCCTGATTATTGTTTTCGTGCTGGAACAGAATCGTGTTTTTTTTTGGAAACAAAAAAACCTGCCGTGGATATAAAAACAGCGACTGAACCTGCATTTCAGTTGAGACGCTATGGGTGGAGTGGAAATCTGTCCGTCTCAATCCTTACGAACTTCACGGATTTACTGATTTATGATTGCTCAATTCGTCCTCTTGAAAATGACCCTGCGAACAAAGCGCTAGTTGCCCATTATCATTACACTGACTACGCTGATAAGTTCGAGGAGATATTCTCTCTAATTTCTAAGGATGCTGTAGTGTCAGGCATATTTGCTGACAGATTTTCAAATATTAATTCATCACTGATGAAAGAGCCCTTTGATGATTATTTTTTGAATCAAATACGGCGTTGGCGTAATGTTCTAAGCCAAGACCTCCTAATTAACAACAGCTATTTGAACACAGAAGAACTGAATATATTTGTACAGAAAATTCTAAACCGCATCGTATTCTTGCGTATATGTGAAGATCGCAGTTTTGAACAATTCGAGGCACTCAAAGCAATCACTACTTATCCTCAGTTAAAAGAATTGTTTATTATTGCCGATCGAAAATACGACTCAGGCTTGTTTGATTTAATTGACGAGCAGACTCTAATTATATCAGATAATGTTATCGTAGATATTTTCAGGGACCTTTATTACCCGAATGGTTCATATGAATTCAGTGTGGTAGATCCTTATATCATAGGTCAAATATATGAAATCTTCCTTATTGAAACCATCACCATAACCGAAGATGGGTCTATTAGTTGTGAGGAAAAACCAGAAGCTGTGGATTCTCAGGGTACGGTCAACACTCCAAAGAACATTGCAGATTTTATTGTTGAAGAAACTCTTTTGCAGCTATTTTATGGCAAGACACCAGACGAAATATCAAGCTATCATATCGCCGATATTTGTTGTGGCTCTGGAAATTTTCTGGTGTCGGCTTTTGAGTATATTGTTAACCATTATATTGAGTATTACAAAAGTGTTTCGCTAGATGATTATTTGCATCGTGGATTTCTTCTGCCTACCGCAGATGTGCAGACTTTTAATCTGTCTTATGCCATCAAGCGTCAGATACTTATAAATAATATCTTCGGTGTCGATATAGATGCTCTTGCTACTGAAGTCACGAAGCTGAGTCTTTTGCTTAAATTGCTCGAAAATGTTTCAGTTGATGAACTTGATGAATATATATTAGCAAGCAGGCAGAAAGCTCTACCAGATTTAAGTGAAAACATCAAAAATGGCAATAGTCTGATTGATAGTACATACACTGAATTTAATAGCGCAATTCTTGAAGATATGAGTTTATTGGCAAAAATCAAAATGTTCGATTGGGATCATGAATTTAAACACACAACATTTGACGCAATTATTGGTAATCCGCCATATATTCGCGTTCAAAAAATGGTTCACTATTCTCCAGAAGAGTATCGATATTACAAAGCTGATGCTTCAGTATATGAAACAGCTTCAGCAGAATTGCTAGATAAATATTATTTATTCATTGAACGTGCCCTTTCATTATTATCCAACAAGGGCTTTCTTGGATATATTGTCCCGCATAGATTCATGAATACGAAATCTGGTGTAACGCTACGCAAATGGCTTTCCGAACGTAAAGTAATCAAGAAGGTTGCGCATTTCGGAACCCATCAAGTATTTCCCGGACGATCGACTTACACATGTGTTATAATATTAACGGTTGGGGGACAAGAAACATTCGAAATTGGATTTGTTGATAATTGGAGTAAATTTCTTTTTGATCATACGACAATATACGATACATATAAATCATCAGTCCTAAGTACAGCTCCGTGGACTTTCATACCGGGATCGATTAAAGCTGCTTTGAAAAAGGTCTCGCAGCACTGTGTCAGGCTAGATGCCTTAACTGAGATATTTGTCGGTGTTCAAACTAGTGCTGATACAACCTATATCATCCATCAAGTTCGGGAAGATAATAAATATGTGTATTTTACAGACAAGGATGATCGCCCGCAAAAGGTAGAAAAGCAAATACTGAAAAAAAGCATCTATGATTGCAAAATCAAGAAGTATGAGAGTATTTGTCATAACACTTATATTATTTTTCCATACAAGGCTATTAATGGAAAACCTGTATTATATACGATTGGCGAAATGATAGCGCAATTTCCATGTGCATACCACTATCTATACTTATATAAAGATGAGCTTGCAGTAAGGAATATGCCTAACCGAACAGAATCTAATTGGTATGCATATGGTCGCAGTCAAAGCATCCAACGTTTTTTTAGTGGAGAACATTTGATTTGGCCAGTCTTATCAACCGACTCTAATTATGTATTTGATGATGAGGTAATCACTTTCACCGGAGGTGGTAACGGACCATATTATGGACTTCTGATTCGCCCAGATACGCAGATGTCCATTTTTTACATTCAGGCACTATTGAACTTTTGGCTGATGGAATACATTGTAAAAGCAAGTGCAAGTACTTTTAGAGGTGACTACTATTCGCATGGTAAGCAGTTTGTTGCTTCTTTACCAATATATAAAATTGATTTTAGCAATCCAAATGAGGCAAGATCTCATGCAGAAATCGTACAAGATGTTCGCGGTATCATGGAACTGTCCAAAAAGAAAAATGTAGCTAAAACCAAAGCAGAAAAAAGCATGCTTGACAGAGCTGTCATCACTAGAGCAAATAGAATAGAAAGCGTCATTAATTCCTTTTATGAAGTTACAAATGATGCACAGGTGAATTTATGAAACCTGTTGAAGTATACGACAAACTGCGCGGTGGCTATTATACCCCGAAAGTGATAACAAAATTTATAACAGAATGGGCTATTAGATCTTCAACGGATACTGTACTGGAGCCAAGCTGTGGTGACGGTAGTTTTTTAGAAGACATTTGCAGTAGATTAGCTGAACTGGGGTGTTCTAAAAAGTCCATATTGACCCAAACTATAGGGATTGAACTTGATTCTTCAGAAGCACGGAAAGCAGCGAAATATCCTGCTACTGTTATCAACGGAGATTATTTTACATATTATCATAAACATAATTCACTCTATGATGTTGTTGCTGGGAACCCCCCATTCATTAGATATCAAAATTTTAATGAAAAGTATAGAAAGATTGCTTTTGAACTCATGCAAAAGCATGGGTTTCATCCAAATAGGCTTACAAATATTTGGCTGCCTTTTTTATTATTATCGTGCAAAGCATTAACTGATAAAGGGCGTATTGGTATGGTGATACCTGCGGAACTCTTTCAGGTAGATTATGCTGCTGAAGCAAGAAGTTTCATTAGTGAGTATTTTGATAGTCTTATTCTTATAACATTTAAACAGCTTATCTTTGATGACATACAACAAGAAGTCGTACTTTTGCTAGGTGAAAGAAAATCTAAACAGAAAGGTATTCGAGTAATAGAACTACAGGGCATAGAAGATTTGATTCAAGGAGTGACTACTCTTGATACTTTTGAAGTAAAAGAGTTAGATCATAGTTCTGAGAAATGGATCAAATATTATCTTTCCAATAATGAGTTGTGTCTATTAAAAAAGCTGGCTAATGATCCTCGCTTAAGTCTAACCACAGATCTTTTTGAAGTTAATGTCGGGCTAGTGAGTGGTGAGAATGACTTTTTTGTTATTGGCAAAGAAATTGTTGATCGTTTTAACCTATATAAACATGTTATACCTATTGTCAGTAAAGCGGAACAGGTTAGTGGTTTGCTATTCTCAAATAATAGCTTAGACGAGATTACAAATAGAAACAAAAGAGTTTTCTTATTCAATCCTAATGATAAGCCTTTTGATGAGCTATCAAAAGAAGAACAGACCTATATCAAATATGGCGAAAAGTCTGGGTTTCACAGAAACTACAAGTGTCGCATTAGAAAGCGGTGGTATATTGTTCCAAAGACTTGGTTGCCAGAAGCTTTTCTAATACGTCAGGCTAATCTTTTTACAAAAATTATTCTTAATGAGACAGATGCACTTGTAACCGATACACTTCATAAAATTAGATTTTTAGATAATGTTGATGGTCGATTAGTGGCAGCGGCGTTTATGAATACGCTTACTTTATCCTTGTCTGAGACTATCGGTCGAAGTTATGGAGGAGGCGTCCTAACATTCGAACCAGGAGAAATAAGAAAACTGCGAATCCCAATGATTGGAGCTGAAAAACTTGATTTTTCTAAGGTTGACTCTTGGTTACGCAACGGTGAAATCGATCAGATATTAACATATACCGATGATGTACTATTACGTAATGGGTTAGGTCTTAAAATAAAGGAAATTAAAACATTACATGACATTTGGTTAAAACTACGAGATAGAAGGATCGCTAGGAAGATGAAGCGTGATTTATAATGGAGTTATGAAACGTGACTTATGGAATATGGAATATTTCAACAATGAAAGTTTCTAGTGTTAAATTTGATTCGCTATTCGTGTTTTTTGTTATTAGTGACTATACCAAAAATCGAAAAGCTTTTAATGAATGGATGGAATCGATAAAATCAATATACGATTATAATGTATGGTATTACGATATTGATAGGATAATAATAAAACAATCAAATAAGGAAAAAGCATGAAAAAGACAATTTTATTATTTATAATGATCGCAGTTGTATTGTATCCTATCATATATATGATATTTATATATGATGGACCTTTTACAACCGGATTTCCTGAATTAACTAAATCTGATTGGTTAAATTTTTTTGGAACGTATATAAGCGCCATCGCTACAATGCTTATCGGATTGATAGCATTATATCAAAATAAAGTATTTAAAGATGAAAATAGAAAAATGCAGGAAGAATTATTTAAAATGCAAAAAGCATTATTGGCAATAGAATCATTTGAAAATATTCCCCAAATAAAATATTTATTAACGGAAGATAGTATAAAAATAAATAGGGTTGAATATATTCATTTGTTAGATACAAAAGAAACCCAAATAAATGGTAATAACAATAAAAAAATAATTATCAAGTCGAACATTAAAAATATTGGGAAGTCATATATTGATCAAATAATATTTAATAGAATGGTAATAATAGGTCATTTTGAGAATGAGAATAAAATATTATTTGATGCTAAACCGTATCATACGGGGGATACGTATCTTTGTATTAATGATGAAAAATACATAATATTACAACTTAATAATAATTTTGTAAGTGGTAATCCTGAGCTTCTGAGTATTTTACTACTGCTGACATTAAAAAATGGAAATGATGAGTTATGGACATTACATCATTATGCTTATTTTTTATTAAAACGAAATGAAATAAGTTATGACGGCTTGCATTTAACACTAATGAGATTAAATAATATAAATAGTTTTGGTAAAAAAATAGAAGAAAAATTAAATGATAAAAAAAGTGGAAATGACATATAGTGAAGCTTCTGAAAAAACCTTTATAACAGAGATACTGCCATGATATAAATTCATATTATTACACGATACAAGTATGTAGATAAAAGACAAGGCTTGATAAAATACGATATATTAATTATCATAAAATATGGACTTAAAACTATAGGATTAGGGGATAATATGGCTAGTGATATTTACAGGACTATATTGCAAAGAGATTTAGAGACTTTTGTAAAGACATTCTCGGAAGATGCGCCAAAACTGTTTAAGACTGAAAGCGGAAAACTGTTTCACCCAGGTGAATATGGCCATTATCGAGAAAAAGTAACTAAGAGAATATTACGTGCGATGCTTCGCCCAAACGTAAGCATTTCTGATGGTTTTGTTATTACAAAAAATAATGAAATTAGTACTCAATGCGATATTATCATATATAATTCAAATCTAACCCCTATCATATCAGAAAACTACGCTAATATGTTTCCGGTAGAGGAGGTAGTTGCTGTTGGCGAAGTGAAATCCAATCTAACTAGGAGTGAATTTATTGAAGCATTACTGAAACTTGCGGAAATAAAAAAGATGCAAAATGACCGCATAAATCCTATAGAAAATAAATATTTCGATTGGGAAGAATATTCTCATATGATAACATTTTTAATTTGTAACAGGGTTGATTTTGATATAAAAAAAATTAAATATGAGGATATTTATAAAAATATTGAACGTAAATATTGGCATAATACAGTATTGAATATTGAGCAAGCAGAGATGTTATATGCTCTTGATTTTAACCAAGCAAGTAAGGAATATAAGGAATTTTTAGTTAAAAAAAATTATATTTTGGAAGAATTAGTTGCTTACTCTTATCCAGTTCATATTAGAAAAAATTTTGGTATTGTAAAAACCAGACAAAATTATATTTTCATAAACGAAAAAGATCCATTTTGGCATATACTTCAATTTTTCGTACATATTTCCAAAGGTGTCAATTTTGCGTGGAAATATGAATATGACTTTGTTGAGTACTTAGGTTTAAATACACGCCCTATTTTTTCATCCTAATAATTACCTGTAGGTAAGAAACTTTATTCCTTTGCACGCTTATCAATGATGGGTACAACGCATGTGTCAAGAAAATCCTCAACATCTTAATTTTTGGGTTATGACCGAAACCACTTTGGCATAATTAAATTGAGTTAATAGACAGACTCTAATTAGAACTCTTTATAATCCGTAGGAATTGGTATCTGACCAGGTATGGCAAAACGGATTACATCTACTCCAAGGAAGGTCTTGCCTTGATCGACAAATACAAGAGGTAAAAGCTCTTCGAAGGGACCGATACGACTGGTTATTGTCGAACTATTTTCCCAACTAAGATCAATGTAATAACGCTCGATGTTATCGACATAGACCCGGTAACTAGAATCGGAATAACTGAGGGTAGCCTCTTTAACGGTTATGGTCCCTCCGGTATAACTAGGCTGAAGTTTTACCCACTCGGTAAGTAAACCATAAATTCTGAATCTAAAACGGACACGATACTCTTGTTTAAGAGAAAGATCGACAAGATAGTTAGAAGCAACTACGTTGCGCGGTCCCTGAAAAATTAATAAAAGAAAGCTGTAGCCCTCCGCGAAAGCGGCTACGCTAATCAAAAAAAATAAGATGCCTGCCAGAAACTTTTTTCGCATTACTTACCTCCTTATGCGAAACATATTCATTTTAACCATTAGCCCATAAAATTCATGTCTAATCTGATATTCCACCATTTAAATATAAAGTTGTATTTCCAATTATTTCTTTATTATTGTATATTTATTCCCCTTTTTATCGTAAAATTCTCCAACTTCTTCTGTTCCTAGCCCAAATAATGCCAAAGGAGCAAATATTCTCAGTAACCCGATAAGAACCCCATTTATGTCCCCCCTTGTTAAATATCCAAAACTTTTTACATACCAATTAATAACAAAACCAAGAAATTTACCGTGTATAAAAGCATTTACACCGTTAGGAACACTATTATTTATTATTATACAAATTATACACCATAATATGAGTACCGTCAAAAGTGCAATTATTACCCAAAATATTCCTTTTATAAGAATTCTTAGCAATCCTCCAAGAATAGGTATATTTCTTATATAACTCGGAATCTGTCCGATATAATAGATTATCTTCTCTGAGATTTTTGGTTTTAAGAGATTGCCAGAATAAAAATTTTGTTTTATATGATGTTTTTTTTGTTTACCTATACGGCTCTTTGTTTTTACTTGCTGTCCAGTGGTATTAATTGTTTTCTGTATATTTGCTTGTTGTTTTTTTCCACTGTCTTGCTGCTCTTTTTTTCCCTGCCCCTGTAATATTTTCTGGTATTCATCGTAATGGTTCATTATGTTATTATAGGCATCAACAATTTCTTTTGTTTCTGCTTCTGTATCATTTTTATAACCATTGATATGTAGAGATTCTATTTTTTGCTTGTATGCGTGTTTTATTTCAATAATAGTAGCCGTGGGTGAAATTTCTAATATATTAAAATATTTTTCCATGATGTAAATTCATCCCCCTTTCTCGTAAATGAATAAACTTGAATTATTTGCCAACCACCATTGCAAACCCGACGATGACAATAGCTATCAATATTAATAGTCCCTTAAAAGACCTTCTGCCGGTAGGATAGTGTGTCATTTTCCATATCTGGTTTCCTAACAAAACTACTGCTGCCACTGTGATAACCGCAACAATTTCCACAATATATCCTCCTTATAAATGTGTAATAAAAATCGTCTTTAATATATTTATTCATCTTCGTTTCCAGGCATTTCAAATTCATCATCAGTTTGTTCTTCACTATAAAATTTGTTTTGGCATGTGGCAGAACAAAAATCAGTAGTATCTACAACACCAGCAGTTCCAATATTATTTTCATCAATTTTCCAACCAGCCATTTTCGCTGCTCTAATAAAGCCATCCCGGTTTTCCACTGAGCCATTTTGATGAAACCGCCAGTCTGTAAATATTTCACCGCAATTATCACAAATAAATTGATACAAAGCACTACCATTTACTTCAAACATATATAACCCCCAAAATACTCTATATCTTTAAAATGTTATTGTCAATGCTTAGTATATTTTCGGTATTCTTGCGTATAACTCCATTAATATAAATTGGATAGGTCTAGACTTGTGTTTTGCTCCCTCGCCGGGCTATAACTAAAAACGGGGGGAAGATATACCCAAGCAGTAATTATTTTATGAAGAAAGTTGTTTAGCCATAGCATAATCTGCGGCAGCCAATGATTGGGCGCCTTTTGCCTTGTAGACATTTCCACGGTTATTATAAGCATCTGTATAATCAGGCTTTAGCCTGATGGCCTCGGTAAAGTCCGCTATGGCATGGTCATAGTCCTGCTTGTAGCCATACGCACCCCCACGGTTATTATAAGCATCTGTATAATCAGGCTTTAGCCTGATAGCCTCGGTATAGTCCGCTATGGCATGGTCGTAGTCCTGTTTGTAGCCATACGCAATTCCACGATTAAAATAAGTACCCGCATAATTGGGATCGAGCCTGATAGCCTCGGTATAGTCCGCTATGGCATGATCGTAGTCCTGCTTTTTATTATACGTAACCGCACGGTTAGAATAAGCACTTGTATAATCAGGCTTAAGCCTGATAGCCTCGGTAAAGTCCGCTATGGCATGGTCGTAGTCCTGCTTGTAGCCATACACAATTCCACGGACAACATGAGTATTCGCATAATTGGGATCAAGTCTGATTGCCATGGTATAGTCCGCTATGGCATGGTCATAGTCCTGCTTTCCCTCATACGCATTTCCACGATTGAAATAAGTACCCGCATAATTGGGATCGAGCTTGATAGCCTCGGTATAGTCCGCTATGGCATGGTCATAGTCCTGTTTTCTTTCATACACAACCCCACGGGCAACATAAGCATTCACATAATTGGGATTGATCCTGATTGCTTCAGAAATTTCATTTAAGGCAGTGTCCCAATTTTTGTGGTTGTATGCGGCTTCACCTCGAGCATAATGAATCTTAGCATCATTAACAAAAAGTTCTGACAGGGGGATGAGTTTGGGGTTACTATTTTCTCCTTGAATTTTTGAAAATACTATCTTCATATAAAGACAGCCTCGGCCATTTGTTAAGGGAACTCCCTCGTTCCTGATCCGTAATAATTTACCATCCTCTATCCCGGAAGGAATTTTTACCTTAATGGGTTTTCCGTCAAGGGTGTTTACACTGACCTCTGCTCCAAGTTTTGCCTGGGAAACAGAAATCGGGACTGCAAAGAATAAGTCCTGATCCTGACGCTCAAAATATTCGTGGGCCTTGACCTGAATAAAGATAAAGAGATCCCCAGTTTGGCCCCCATTAGTACCTGCGTCTCCTTGCCCAGATATAACCATCTGCTTGCCATTTTCTGTCCCTGGAGGGATGGTGACTATGATTTTCTGTCGGTTTTTTTGTATGCCTAACCCGGAACATGTGGGACAAATATTTCTTTCTGAATTGATTAGCGTCCCGGAACCCTTGCAGATAGAGCAAACTTCATTCCGGGAATATTGAATTTCTACTTTGCATCCAAAAACCGCTTCTTTAAGATTGATTTCAATATCGTAGCGGAGATTTGAGCCCGCCGTTTTTTCAGAATGGAGTAATTGATCAGTAGCGTCCCCGCATAATACAAAGGCAAT